>CAXBIJ010000079.1:0-12687 GCA_963975675.1 uncultured Maribacter sp.
TAGTAAAACCTAAATCTAAAGGTTCAAAAATATGGGTGTACTTGGTCATTTTTATTAACGGTTTTATAGTCAGTTACTATGCATGCATGCTAAATTGCAAGTTACGTTTTTTTATAATGATTGAATTAGAGAGGGGATGACTCTTTTAATTTAAATGGTTCCGATAATTATCGAGAGGCTTGCAAGTTTCAACAGCAAATGTGGGGAATAGCTCTGCGACCTTTTAATCAATCATTAATGGTCGAGTTATACCAGCGCATTTTCGCTAAAACTATCCATGCAAAAAATGGCAGATGTTCTAGAAAATTCAGCAACTTTAATCATGTCCTCAATACTAAGGTCAGTTCTCAGAGGAAGTATATTTAGGTCGGTACGGTTTGTAGTCAACAATTCCAGTTCGTCCTGTAATGAATAGTGCTCAATTTTTGTGTGTATCGGAAAACGTACCAAATCATTTAAAACTGAAATATCCTTTTCAGCACTAATATTTTCATTGTCCCTTGCTAATCGTACACTGATGTTCCCATTCCAATTTTTTTGAAGCAGCAATGCGATAAGAACTGAAAGGTCATTATTACTAAGGTCATAATTGGTTTTCCAAGCCGGAGAAAAATCCTTTAGCCATAGGGTAATATCCTTCTCAAGTGAAAGACCTACATTTTCAAAAGGTACATATAGTAGCACCCCATATCTATTTTGTCGAGCAATTTCAATGATGTTCATATAACTTTCGTTGAACCTTCCATCGCCGCTTACCGATAGAAAAACTGTATTGGGTTTAAAAAAAGCAGCATTTAGCGACTGCATACTTATTTTAATAGATTCTGCAAAATCATTGCCGCTTACATAGGTATAACTTGTTGCAATGTTTTTTGATTTTAAACGTCTAATGACCTCAGGTAGAAAGTTGATGAGCTTATCTTCAATATCCTTATTTAAATTACTTACAGCCAAGAATTTAATAGACCCTTTAGGGGCAACAATACTTTCTATCAGTTTAAATGAGCGTCTTATTTCCTTGGGTGCCGTCACGGGAATGAGAAGATCAGGCCTCCAAGAACGTACCTCTCTTGTCGGACTCAATTCTGTTGTTTTCTTTGTTGCCCATGCTGCCAATGCCGTAAAAAGTCCACTACGAGAGTCTCCTGCATCAGACTTTAGTTTTTTCTTAACCAAGTAATAGTAGAAAAACACAATCAATATAAGCGATGCCAAGGCAATGGCTGCATTAATTATAAACATTACAGTCAAAGAACCAAAAGCTCCAATAAGCGGTACTGCAATAGGTATTTTTAAAGTAGGCCTAAAACTAGGTAGTGACAGCGACTGTTCAATTAGGGCTACCACATTTACCATGGCATAGGTAATCATAAAGAACATGGTTATCAACGGAGCAATAGTATTGAGGTCACGGAGTGATAGCCCAACAAGTACGATTATTGCTGTAATAATCATAGCGTTAAAGGGCTCGCCTTTTTTATTGGTTTTTGATAAGAATTCGCTTTTCGGAAGAATTCTTTTTTCTCCTAAGGCTAGTAATATTCTGGGAGCTCCTACAAATGAACCCAATGCCGATGAAAGTGTTGCTCCCAATAAACCAGCAAGAACGATTGGGGCATAATAAGATTTATCAATAAATACGTTGTAATTTTCAACAAGTTCATTGGGTGTCGCTAGTAATGCTGCCACAAAAACTAGTGCCATGTAAACCAAAGTGGATATGATAACAGCTGTTATCGTTCCCCTTGGAATGCTCTTTCTCGGATTTTCCAAGTCTCCAGACATATTTGCCCCAGCCATGACGCCAGTTACCGCAGGAAAAAAGACAGCAAATACCAACCAAAAGGAAGAACCTTCAAAATTATTTTCCTTCGACCCAGGGTAATCTCCAAACCAAACAAAATCATAATTCAGCTCGGTAATAAAAAGTCCTCCTACAATAGATGCTATCGACAAGATAATAATTGCCATAATCACATATTGAATCTTAAAGGCAAAACTGGTGCTTATAAAAGCGATGGCCATAACTAGGATAAAGACGAAAATATCTAACAGCAGCGGACTAAATTCGGGTAGAATAGATTGTAGACCTTCCCTAAAACCAAAAATGTACATCGCTACGGCAATAGCCTGCGAGAAAAAGAAGGGTATACCTATAGCACCACCAATTTCAAGTCCTAACGATTGGGAAATAAGGCTAAACGCGCCGCCTGATCCTATACGAATATTGGTGGTTATACTCGATAGAGACAATGCTGTTGAAAATGTTATGGCTACTGCGACTACAATAATCAAAAGTGCTCCCATAACGCCTGCATTCCCAACCACCCATGGGTGCCGTATATACATAATTACGCCAAGAACCGTAAGAAAGGTAGGGGTAAACACCCCCGCCATCATACCGAATTTTTTAATTTCGTTGGTTTTTTCCATTATGAGAATTTTTGAGCCATGGTATTTATTTGCCTATAGCTGTTGGTTATAGTATCGTAAATTATCAATATCATAACAATACCTACTGAGAAATGCAATGAATTAAAAATAATTCGCACACATTTTACTGAACAAATGAATTTAAAAACATCTTTTGAGAATTAACAATTAATAAGTTAAAGATATTATCGGTCAAGATGCCATGACTATAGATTTACTTCATTTTTTGAGGTTATACTTCCATATTCCTTGGTATATACTCTAACCATCATTAAAAACAGGCTAATTAGCAATGGACCGAAAATTAAACCAATAAAACCAAAAATGGGTACCCCTATAATTACCCCTATCAACGTTATCAAAGGGTGTACATCATCTAACTTGTTCAAAACGTATACACGAATTACATTGTCAGTGGTACCTACAATGATAATACCATACAATAAAATACCCCAAGCCTGAAAATTGTTGTCATTTGACAATGCGATTAAAAAAACAGGTATGATACCAATTATGGCTCCTATCACGGGCACCATAGATCCAACAGTTACTATTACTGCCCAAAAGAAAGGTTGTTCAATACCAAAAATTAAAAACCCAATTAAAGCAACTACTCCCTGAGCAATCGCTACGACAGGAATTCCAATTGCATTGGAGCGCACTTTTTCCCTTATTTCATTAGATATCAAGCCACTATATTTCTTTTTAAAAGGGGTGTACGTACCTAAGACTTCATTTAGCTCCTCATTTTTAGTCAACATAAAATATAGTATAAAATACATCATTGCAATAGCGATGACCATATTGACCGAGCCACCAAGTAAACCCTGCAGTCCTTCAGATAATGCAGACGATATTTTTTCTGGTTCTATGCTTGAGGTTAAGTCCACACCTAAGTTATTTTCCCAAATAACTACTTTCTGTTTTATCAGATTAATATAGTGTTCAAAATTATTAAGACCCTTACCCACTTTTTTACCTAACATCAAGCCAACTCCTGCAAAAGGAAGTAAAATGCAAAAAAAGGATAGCACCAATAATAGTAATGCCGCTAAGCCAGGCCGCCAATTTTTAGAGGTTAATTTCTTCATTGGCCCTAAAAGCAAGATATATAGAGTCAATGCTCCGAGAAAACCAGAGAGATAAGGAACCAGTGACTTAAATAATATACCACCCATCAGAACAATAAATAATATCATAAAGACTTGGCGAATAATTTCAGCGGGTATTGTTTTCATATTAATATCATCTTTAAAACACACATCGGATTAAGTTATTTCCGGGTTATTGTAAAAATTAAGTTCGGTAAAACATCTGGATTCCCAAGCATTTTTGTAGTTATACTTTTAAATTTTATCATTATTTCTTATTTTAATTCTTAGTCTCATTGCATTGCTAAATACAATCGGAATGTCATACATACTGACAAATCATTTTCATACTATTTATGAATTAATCAAATAAGTTCTTTTCCATTTATAAAAAGAAAACGACGACTAAGCCATGAATAATAATTTATTATGCGAGCCAATTCCGATACGTATCGGGAAGAGGGAGGGTAATGTAATTAAGTGGAATGGTATGCAACAGGTATACTATACAATAGGGTAATAAATGCTTTATAAATTTGGTACATTAGTGGTACTATACTAGTTAAACTAGCAATTAGTCTTATATAGTTAGTTTACTAATTGCTTTCTTAATAGTTATCATGAAGTCATTAGCCAACTAAAAACCATTTAATTTTTAAACCAATGAGATTACCCTGGATCCTATTTATTTGTTTGCTTGCTTTTTTGGGGTGTGACGAAAAACCATTAAATGAAGTATCGGAACAAACATTTCATTATAATCATCAAATTTTTGAAGAAAACAAACTAACTCCCAGAGCTACTTACTTTAGTCTAGAGTCGGATACGCTTTCTATAAAGGAATATTCAAGACGATTCTTACCCCTAAATGGTGATTGGAAATTTCATTTTGTAAAAGATCCCAAGCAACGACCTACAACGTTTCAAAATGTAGATTTTGATGACAGTAGCTGGACCACTATTCCCGTTCCTGCCAATTGGGAAGTTGAAGGTTATGACCATGCCATTTATTTAGATGAACGTTATCCTTTTACTACCCAATGGCCCAATGTTCCTACCGATTATAATCCGGTAGGTACCTATCGTAAAGAGATACATCTTAACAATGAGTTTTTGTCAGAAGATGTGATTCTACATTTCGCAGGTGCAAAATCAGCCATGTACGTTTATATCAACGGCACCTATGTTGGGTATTCACAAGGGAGTAAAACGCCTGCAGAATTTAATATTACTGAATACCTGTCTAAAGGTAAAAACCTGATTGCTCTACAACTTTTTCGTTGGAGCGATGCCAGTTATTTAGAAAGTCAAGACATGCTGCGTATGAGTGGCATAGAGCGCGACGTATACCTATATACTCGCCCTAAGGTATATATCGCAGATTATTATGCATACACTAATTTAGATGACACCTATACCAACGGCATATTTAAGGATACGGTTACTATTAGCAACGAAACCAATGAAGCCACATCGAGGATAATAACGGTAGAACTTTTAGACGGAGACACGTCGGTGTACAGTACAACTGAGACGGTGAAAACACCTGCTAATTCGAAGGTTGACTTTACATCAGAAAAAATTATTGAAAATGTAAAGAAATGGTCGGCAGAGTTACCAAATCGATACAAAATTGAAATTTCTCTGGAGGATGTTAATCAGCCAAAAAACAATCAATATATAAAAAGGAGTACAGGTTTTAAACGTGTAGAGATTAAGAATAGTCAAGTCCTGGTCAACGGAAAAGCAATTTATATCAAAGGGGTGAATCGGCATGAAACCGACCCTTTAACAGGGCATGTGGTTTCAAAAGCATCAATGGAAAATGATATTAAGTTGATGAAGCAGAATAATATCAATGCCGTACGTAGCTCGCATTACCCTAATGACCCGTATTGGTTAGAATTATGTGATCAATATGGATTATATGTTGTTGATGAGGCGAATATTGAAAGTCACCCATTGGCAATAGATGAGAAGACCCAAATTGGTAATGAAATGAGTTGGTTGCCTGCCCACATGATGCGTACCCAACGTATGTATTATCGAGATCGTAACCATCCTTCTATTTATTCTTGGTCGCTGGGTAACGAAGCTGGCGAAGGCGAAATTTTTAGAACTACCTACAAATGGCTAAAAGCGCACGACGATAATAGAATTGTACAATATGAACCGGCAGGAAAAGAGGAGTATACCGATCTCTATTGCCCCATGTATCCGAAACCCGAATACCTTATTGAGCATGGTAAATCAAAATCTGACAAACCTTCAATTATGATAGAATATGCCCATGCCATGGGTAATTCGGTCGGTAATCTTCAAGATTACTGGGATATTATCGAAAAATACCCCAATCTGCAAGGCGGTTTTATTTGGGATTGGGTAGACCAAAGCCTAGAATTTAAAGATGAAAACGGTAAACCCTATTTTGCCTATGGCCATGATTACCATCCAGATTTACCTACAGATGGTAATTTTTTGAATAATGGATTGGTAAATCCTTTCAGAAAGCCAAATCCACACCTAACGGAAGTGAAAAAAGTGTATGAGCCAGTGCAGTTCAAATACTTAGGAGGTAAAACTATAATCATTGAAAACAAAAATTTCTTTTCTGATTTTGCGGATAAGGAAATACGAATTCGACTATTGGTAAACGGAAAAATAGAAGCTGAACAAACAGGTATTCCTGTTGATGTATTGCCACAAAAATCTGTAGAAATTCAACTTGATGAGTTACCTGATACCTTTAACACTGAAGATGACTATATTTTAGAAGTTAGCCTTATCCAAAAAGAGGAAACACCTTTAGTTTCCAAAGGGTATGAAGTCGCTTGGGACCAATTTACCCTTAGTAAGGGCACTATAAATAGTACATCGTCTTCGAGTAAAACACCGCTAGAAATAGTAACTACTGCGGCAAATATTGAAATAAAAAATGACAAGACCAATTTAAAAATCGATGGCAAAACAGGGGAAATTACATCGTGGCTTTTTGAAGGAAAAATGATTACAAACCAACCTATACGTCCCAATTTTTGGAGACCACCTACGGATAATGACCTTGGAAACGGAATGGACAAATGGGCTAAAATATGGCAAAATGCAACGTATACGTATGCTGCTCAATTAGTGGGGCAGCCCATTAAAACTAGTCATGGAGTTTCGTTTAAAGTGTCTTACGAGCTACCAAATTCAGAAGCCAAAGTTACTGTCGATTATGAGGTTTTAGGAAATGGAATTTTAAACATCAACTATACCTTTAAACCGAACCAAAAAGAACTACCGAATATACCAAGATTGGGAATTTATGTAACACTTCCTGATATATTTACTAACGTTTCTTGGTACGGAAATGGACCTACGGAAAGTTATTGGGACCGTAAAACCGGAGTTAAAACAGGTATCTACAGCGGAAAAATTGTGGACCAATTTTACAGATATATGCGACCTCAAGAAACAGGTAACAAAACAGATGTTCGATGGATGCAGGTTTCTTCAGAAGCCTTAACCTTAACCGTTACTAGTACTGAGTTCCTAAATGCTAGCACTTGGCCATTTGCCATGAAAGAAATCGATTTTAATAGCGAAGAAGGGAGTGTTTCTGCCTCTGGTCTGGTACCTGTAACCACTAAGCATGGTGCTGATATAAAAATTGGAAATACGATGCAATGGAATATTGACCATTTGCAAATGGGTGTTGGTGGTGATAATTCCTGGAGAGCTCCGGTACATGATGAGTATTTGATTCATCCTAAGGTGTATCAATACTCATTTTCTATACAACCGATGATAAACCAATAGTTATAATCCCACTATAGAATAATTATATTAATTGCAAGTAGCATTCAGGTTGGTTTTGGGTAATGCAGTAATATCTATTTTAAAGTGGTTCGAGTATCTACTTTGTAAATTTCGTAGAAACGGAATCTCGCTTATAGTAGACTTTGCACTATCAAGAAAAGTAAGATGTTACTTTACCGTTTAATTACAGCAACTAGAACCCTCTTGAATAGACGGGCATTTCACCGTTCCATAAGAACAATAAACACAACAATCTCCGTCTTTGGGCCTAAGTAGAGTTTTACAATTTTTGCATTCGTAAAAGAACTGGCATGCCGTGGTGGGCATTTCCTCTTTTGCTTCATAACTGCACTTAGGGCAGGTAAGTGTAGATTCTAATTGTATTTCCATTACTTAATTATTTTGTATCCTGTGCTTAAGATGGCGGTTTCTATTTTTTCAAGGTCGACTTTAGATTCATCGTATTTTACTAGTGTATTAGCCGCCTCATAATCTGCTTTTACATGAAGTATACCATCAAGTTTATTGACTTCACTTTCAATATGTGCCTCGCAACCCGAACAGGTCATGCCTTCTATGGTAACCCTAATTTCCTTAACGTTTGATTGCTCCACGTAAACAATTTCCTTACTTGTCGCTGGACTGGAATAAAAAACATGGGAGTAGGATGGAAAGGCCAACATAACACCGGCGAATAATGTTATCAAAAATAAAAAACTCTTCGAGTTGATAAACTTTGGTTTTCCTTTCTCACTAGTAGGTAGGTCATCATCACATTCGCAATCAATTTCATCTTTTGGCTTGAGTTTTTGATACCATGCAAAGGCTAGAACTAAAACGGTAAATCCTATTAAATAGGGTCTAAAAGGTTCTATCCATGAAAAGGTAGACGCTAAACCCGTAGTTCCTGCCAAAACTGCAAGTACAGGAGTAATACAGCATAAGGATGCCGCCAAGGCAGATAGCACCGATGTGCCGATTAATTTTTTATTTTCAATCATGCTACTTTATTTTTGGTATTCAATAAATCTAAAATGGGATTTAATGTCACTAACTTTTCTTTACTAAGTGCATAAAAAATCGTCTGAGCTTCTTTAGTGGCAAAAATTAAATCACGATCCCTTAGTTTTCTTAGGTGTTGTGAAATTGCAGATACGTTCATTTCCAATATATCGCTCAAATCGCAAACACAAAGTCTTTTTTCTTGTTGAAGTAGGAATAGAATCTGAAGTCTAACCTTATTTCCTGCAAGGTTGAGCACCTCGGCAACAAAACTCATGGTATCATCAAGCGCTGCTATTGAAGACCGACAGTCCATTATCTGTTTAGCATCGGCTTCTAGTCGAATACATGTATGATTTTCCATACCACAAAGATATGTATTTTAGCATTTGCTTAAATAAAACAATACGTTAATTTATTACAGTTTTTTAATGCAAATTCGAATACTCCATTTGTTCTACTGCTATTGGCACAGTAAACAATCAATAAATACTTGTATCATGCATTCGATAGGCTAGACCGCAATGTTTGTGTAGAATGATTTCTTTTAGAATTATATTTTTAAAATAAATTATTGAAAACAAACTCGGTATCATTCTAAACATGATGAAAATCATTTTTTTAGAAAAATATTACACTTAATTTAAATATTCCGTTCAATTTCTAATTTCAATTAAAATAAATAATATTATGAAAACACGAGTATTAATTTTTTCGATTATTGGTTTTATGACCTTCAGTAGTTGCAACCAAAGCGCTGATGCAAGCTCCATGCTTGATAATCCTGAAACAAGGAATGAAATTTTCAATACCATTGCAGGTAACCACGATATGATGACGTCCTTCATGGAAACTATACAAACAAATGATCATGCCATGCAGATGATGCAAGACAGTAAAATGATGAGCAATATGATGAAAGGCGATGGCATGCAAATGATGATGAAAGATGGCACCATGATGAGCAATATGATGCAAATGATGCACAAAAATGGCATGATGAGCGATGAATGCATGCAAGCCATGACGCAAATGATGGATGAGAAGGGCATGGGAAATATGCCTCAAGAAGAGCATCATTAATAAACGAAGTTTAACTTAAAAACAACAATTATGCATGATTTTCACGGACATTTTGGAGGTATGCATTTCATATGGTGGATCGTATGGTTAATTCTACTGATTTGGATTTTCCTTGTACCACATGATATACCTTTCCGCAGATCAAAAAAAGATGACCCATTACATATTCTTAAAAAAAGATTCGCCAATGGCGAATTATCTAAAGAGGAATATGAAGGATCAAAAAAACTATTGACGACAGATAGTAGTAACCTTTAAATAAAAAATCATGAATCGTATTAACATTAAAAAGTTGGGGTTTTCAGTAGGAATTACTGGAGCCATATTATATGTAGGTTGTATGATCGTGATGCTAACCGCAGGACAAGAAGGCACCATAAAATTCTTTAATAGCCTGTTACACGGTTTGGATGTGAGTAGCGTCATAAGAATGAATGTACCGCTATTAGAAGCTCTTATTGGTATTGTTCAAACTTTTATCATAGGTTGGCTTATAGGAGCTGCTATAGCAGTTTTTTATAATGCACAACTTAAACCAAGTATTGAGTAGAAATATAAAGCATGCATGACAGTGGAAAATAACAAAAATACTATTGAAACGAATTGGTATGTAATTACTGGTGGACCAAGTACAGGAAAAACAACTACTGTTAACTTACTTCATGACAGAGGATATAAAACTATCATTGAACATGCGCGACATTATATTGATACCATGCGATTGGAAGGTCAATCGACCAAAGAGATTGTGAGTAATAAAAGGAAATTTCAATTAGGCATTTTGGATATGCAATTAGAACAAGAAGCGTCCTTAATGCCTAATGAAATGGTTTTTCTTGATAGGGCAATTCCTGATGCATTGGCTTATTATCGCTTTTTAGGGTTAGAAATTGATGACATACTCACTAAGGCGTTAGAATCTGTTAGTTACAAGAAAATATTTATGCTCGACAGATTACAATTAGTAAAAGATTATGCCCGATTGGAAAATGAACAAGATCAGATTAGAATACATGACCTCATATGTGATGTTTATAGAGAATTACGATTTCCAATGTTACATGTTCCTGTATTAAAACCTGATGAACGTGTAGATTATATTCTTCAAAATCTTTAAACTTTAATGTATTAAAATAATCTCGATGTTAAACTCGGCCTCATAAAATTTTGGCGAAAACAATAGGTGAAGTGAGCGTCCATATTTTAGGGGTTTAGTAATGTAGATTCTAAAGAGTTCCTATTATACAAGGGATTTCAATGCAATCTTAATCAGTTCTGAAGTTTCCTAAAATATAGCGAATGAGCCGTTAATTGTTTCCAAAATTATATGCAGCCTTGATTTTTTAGTTTCTTTTTTTATCAAGAAAAAAAGAAAAGAGAAACAAAAAATAGGTTATTTGAAGTTCAGAATATAACATGTGCATAGAAATTATCTCGCAGAGTAATTTTATGCTCTTGTGGCAATCCATGAGAATCACGTAAAATTTTTTATTACGTACATTTTATCGAATACGCGATTTTTAATAAGAGCAAAAAGGTTAGCTTTTATTTTGGCGTTGGCAAGCGGCTGTAAATTGTGTGTACAAGAAAATGCAATGAGCATTTTGTTTTACAAAGCAATAAAGTGGTTGGCAGCGGCTATTTTACATAACGACAAATTATAGATACAAAAAAATAGACCCGGAGAAATGCGTAGCATACCGCTTCTAAATTAATTGCCCATGTTAATATTATTCAATAGTAACACAATGTCTGTGGGATATTTGACATAATAGAATTATAGCTAACAAATGGATAAACAACTATTATAAACAAAACAATACATTTGTACTATAATTTATATTATGTAAAATAGAATTTATAAAGGAACCTCTTTCTACAATAAAAGCTACACTCTCTATTTTACCCTTGAGCGATTAAATACATAATGCCATCTGCATCGTCTCGCCGACTTTTAAAATCATCCACAGGATAATTCAAAAAGCTCGCGCATGTTAACTATCATTAATTAACCTATTAATCAAACTATTTACCCAATGCCTTAATTTTCTCTTCTTTAACCTTTATCTCATTCATTATGTCCTCATAGGCAGGTTTCAAATTTTCAATTCTTTGAGCGGCATCATTAATGCTACTTAAAGCCTTTAGTAAAGAATCTCTTGATATAGCCTGTAAATCTTCAGTAGACTTTTCCAGCTGTTTTGAAAGGGTTTCTAGATTTAATTCTTGCTTATTTAAATTTGAAAGTGCAGTAGTATAATTAATAATCGCATCGTTGTTTTTTAAATCAACAACTTCAACTTTTAAACTAGCGATTTGCTTCTCAACCTCTTCTTTTGATTCGCAGGACATTAATAAAACAATGGTAACTAACGATAATAATTTTTTCATGCTACGATATTTATATTCTTTACAAAGTCGTCCATCTAGGGATTTCCCCTTATTTAGACCAATACACAATCCCAATATACTATTAATGAACTTTTAACCATCCATAGCATAAATAAAATGATTGTGATTGTAAAAAGGAATTTATGCTAACCTCAATAAACTCTAAATTGTAAATCAAAAAAAATGCCCATCATTGCTGATGGGCATTGCATTTAAAGTTTAAGCGTCTTAATCTATAACTGTTACGTTTACCGCGTTTAATCCTTTTTTTCCTTGGGTTAGTTCGAATTCGACTTCATCGCCTTCGCGTATCTCATCTACTAATCCCGAAATGTGAACGAAATGATCATTCGCTGAACCTTCTTCTGTAATAAATCCGAAGCCTTTTGCATCGTTGAAGAATTTTACTGTTCCTTTACTCATTGTACTATAATTAAATATTAATAATTACTATGCACATTTCAATTATGATGCCACAAATTGAAATCATGCGTGGTTTTATACATTATAATAGTCACTAGCACTATTAATCAGCGATTATCACCCTTTTTATTAGTCTCACCGCAAATTAAATGCACTTTCATTTGGATCACATTAAAAATTATTTTATTTTTATTTTATAAAATAAGCGATTTGAACCCTAGCCAAAATTTTGTTCTTCTTTCTGAAAACAATACCTATTACGTTGAATATCTTATCGGTCACCTCGTTTTAGCAAATAGCATTACCGAAGCGGTTATATTTGATTCTCAGGCGCAGGCGATAAAATTTCAAAAATACCTTTATAAGCACTGTAGTATTCAATTTTCAGTGAATACCTTCATTCAATAGTTTATACCCATTTGATAAAATGGTTAAATAGATCTTAAAACTCTAGTTCACTAGT
>CAXBIJ010000080.1:0-12296 GCA_963975675.1 uncultured Maribacter sp.
GCTGTATTCAAAGTTAATGGACATGATGCCGTTGTTGATGTTTTCACAACCAGACCCGATACAATTTTCGGAGTTTCCTTTATGACACTAGCGCCAGAACACGAATTGGTGCCGAAAATAACTACTGTTGAACAAAAATCAGCGGTAGAGAATTATATACTAGCGACTGCGAAACGCTCTGAGCGTGACCGTATGGCCGATGTAAAAACCATTACAGGGGCATTTACAGGTGCTTATGCTGAGCATCCGTTTACTAAAAAACCAGTTCCAATCTGGATTGGTGATTATGTATTGGCGGGTTATGGAACAGGAGCGGTGATGTCCGTGCCATGTGGAGATCAGCGCGATTATGATTTTGCAAAAAACTTTAATATTCCAATACCGAATATTTTTGAGGGAGTTGATATTTCTGAAGAAGCGTATGCCGATAAGGACAAAACGGTAATTGCAAACTCAGATTTTCTAAATGGCTTGCCGTATAAGAAAGCGGTGAAACGTGCCATTTTTGAATTGGAAAAATTAGGTCAAGGAGAAGGGAAGATTAATTACCGTTTACGTGATGCTGTTTTTAGTAGACAACGCTATTGGGGAGAACCTTTCCCGGTGTATTATGTAGACGGGATGCCTCAAATGATAGAAGCTGAACATTTGCCTATTAAGCTTCCTGAGGTTGAAAAATATTTGCCGACCGAAACCGGAGAGCCACCTTTGGGTAATGCTGAGGTGTGGGCATGGGATACTGCAACCAATAAAGTAGTACACAATAGCGAGATAAATAATACCACAGTGTTTCCATTAGAGTTGAATACCATGCCAGGTTGGGCGGGGAGTTCTCAATATTTTAATAGATACATGGATCCGGGTAATAATGAAGAGATATTTTCGCAGAAAGCGATTAACTATTGGCAAGATGTAGATTTATACATTGGTGGAAGTGAACACGCAACAGGCCATTTATTGTATTCTCGTTTCTGGCAAAAATTCATGTTCGATAAAGGTTTAGTGCCTAAAGATGAGTTTGCGAAGAAGCTTATTAATCAAGGGATGATTACGGGGACTAGTGCTTTGGTTTATAGATGGAATCAAGATTATTTAAAAAACCCCGTTTTTCTTTCATATGAACTTATCTCAAAGGCAGTTAAAGAAAAGGGTTTTATCAACGATTATTCGAAAGAATTAGATAAACTAATTGAGCCCTTAACTTCTATACCTGGCGGAAGAAATATAGCAGAAGCTAATTGGAAACATTTTACCCCACTTCATGCAGATGTTTCATTGGTGAATTCTTCCGATGAGTTAGATATTGAAGGTTTTAAAAAGTGGAGATCAGAATATGCTGATGCGGAATTCATCACAGATGAAGATGGCTCTTTTAAAGTTTCTCGCGAAGTCGAAAAAATGTCGAAGTCCAAATATAATGTGGTAAATCCAGATGCTATTTGTGAAGAATATGGTGCGGACAGTTTGCGCTTGTATGAAATGTTCTTAGGTCCGTTAGAGCAATCTAAGCCTTGGAATACTGCGGGTATTACAGGTACACATTCTTTTTTGAAAAAATTATGGAGGCAGTATCATACAGCTGAGAATGCTTCCTTTATGGTAAGCGAAGTAGAGCCTTCAAAAGAATCTTGGAAAACATTGCACAAGACCATTAAAAAAGTTGAAGAAGATATTGAGAACTTCAGTTTCAATACTTCTGTATCTACATTTATGATTTGTGTGAATGAGCTTTCTGCGCAGAAATGTGTTAGCAGACAAATTTTAGAGCCATTGGCTATTTTGGTTTCACCATATGCGCCCCACATTGCAGAAGAACTTTGGCATAAACTAGGTCATGCTGAATCTATTTCTACAGCACCTTTCCCAAAATTTGAAGGCAAGTATTTGGTAGAGAGTAGTAAAGAATATCCTATTTCTTTTAATGGAAAAATGAAATTCACCATGGAGCTTTCATTGGATTTGTCTAAAGATGAAATTGAAGCAGCTGTAATGGCCAATGATAAAACCCAGCAACAATTGCAAGGTAGAGCACCTAAAAAGGTGATTGTAGTGCCTGGTAAAATTGTAAATATAGTAGGGTAATTATAAGAAACGAATTAAAGTAAGAGACGATGAAAATCGTCTTTTCTTGTTTAATAAATTATTTGTTGAGGTATTTTTAAAGTAGAATAAATGGAAAACATAGAAATATTAGGATTGGTTGCGGCTACTTTAACTACAGGGGCATTTGTTCCTCAGGTATATAAAACATGGAAAAACAAATCAGTTAAAGATATTTCTTTATCAATGTATACAGTACTCTTAATGGGGCTTTTACTATGGATTGTTTACGGTTTTTATATTAATAGTCTACCTATAATTGCGGCTAATATTATTACGGCTACCCTATCATTTTTGATCGTAATTATGAAAATAAAATACAAATAATATTATACACCCCTAAAAAATAGGGGTATGAATACTTAAAAACTATAATTTTATCAAACAACCCCTACGTTTTATCGAATTAATGTTTGAATTCTGCATAATTAGCTTCAATTTTGTAGTATAACATTAAATCATAAAAACATGATCGTTGGTATTCCAAAAGAAATTAAGAACAATGAAAGCAGGGTAGGTATGACACCAGCCGGAGTTTTCGAATTGGTGAAGAACAATCACAGAGTATATGTTCAGTCTGAAGCTGGAGATGGCAGTGGTTTTTTTAATCAAGATTACCAACAGGCAGGCGCAATTATATTAGATACAATAGGCCAGGTTTACGCAATGAGCGAAATGATTGTGAAAGTTAAGGAGCCTATCGCTGAAGAATACGATTTAATTCAAGAGGGGCAAATATTGTTTACTTATTTCCATTTTGCGTCAAGTGAAACTTTGACTAAGGCAATGATAAAGCAAAAAGCAGTCTGTATAGCTTACGAAACCGTAGAAGACGAAGAAGGAACATTACCGCTTTTAACTCCAATGTCAGAAGTTGCAGGTAGAATGGCCATTCAACAGGGGGCAAAATATTTAGAGAAACCAGTAAAGGGGCGTGGTGTTCTTTTAGGTGGCGTACCTGGTGTGGCGCCTGGTAAAGTATTGGTATTGGGTGCTGGCGTGGTAGGCATACAAGCGGCCAAAATGGCTGCAGGTTTAGGTGCACATGTAACTATTTTAGATATTAACATGAAGCGTTTACGGTATGCAAATGATGTAATGCCGCCTCATGTAGTTACTGAATTCTCAAGTGAGTTTAATATCAGAAGACTTATTAAAACACATGACCTAATTATAGGTGGGGTATTGTTGAAAGGAGCAAAAGCCCCGAATTTAATTACTCGAGATATGTTGAAAGAAATGAGACCGGGAACTGTAATTGTAGATGTTGCAGTGGATCAAGGTGGTTGTGTAGAAACGACAAGACCTACAACTCATGAAGATCCTATTTATATAATTGATGATGTAGTGCATTACTCAGTAGCAAATATGCCTGGCGCAGTGCCTTACACGTCTACAGTTGCGTTAACAAATGTGACTTTACCTTATGCTGTTAAATTGGCGAACCTAGGTTGGGAAGCTGCTTGTCAGAAAGATGCATCATTAAAGAAAGGATTGAATATAGTTAACGGAGAGGTAGTCTATCAAGAGATAATTGAAGCTTTTGGTTGGGAAGAAGTGATTGCATAAACGTACATTTTGTCAGTAAAAAATACCCCGTTAATTCTGAAATGATTTTGGCGGGGTTTTTGCTTAAATAGAAATAGATTTTCTTGTGAGAGCAAATCTTTAAGTATATTTAGTTGATTTAAAAATTGAAACGTTATGATGGGATATTATATATTAATCGGTGCCATTGCCTTGGTAAGCTGGTTAGTAAGTAGCAAATTAAAAAGCAAGTTTAAGTTTTATTCTAAGGTGCACCTGCAAAACGGAATGAGTGGTGCTGAAATTGCTGAAAAAATGTTATCGGACCACGGTATTCGTGATGTAAAAGTAGTCTCTACTCCAGGGATGTTGACGGATCATTACAACCCGAAGAACAAAACTGTGAATTTAAGTGAAGGTGTTTATAACCAAAGAAATGCTTCGGCTGCCGCAGTGGCAGCACATGAATGTGGACACGCGGTACAACATGCGCAGGCTTATGAGTGGTTGGGTATGCGTTCGAAATTGGTTCCAATAGTTAGTGTAACTTCAAGTATGTCTATGTGGGTGGTTTTTGGAGGCTTGGTCTTAGGTGGGGCAGCTGGTATAGGTTTAGGATATTGGGTTGCTGTTGCAGGTCTTGTTATGATGGGCTTAGCTACCTTATTTAGTTTTGTTACCTTACCAGTAGAGTATGATGCAAGTAACCGTGCTTTGGCATGGTTGAAGAATAAAAATATTGTTACTCCAGAAGAATACAAAGGATCTGAAGATGCATTGAATTGGGCTGCTAGAACCTATTTGGTTGCAGCAATTGGTTCTTTAGCAACGTTAGTATACTGGGGACTACAAGTGTTTGGAGGAAGAGACTAACCTAATGATAGATTAGAAATGTAAATATTAAAAACCTGTCTAAATAAAAACAGGTTTTTTTATACCTAATCAAAAGTTAATGAAGAAAATTGAAACGGAAAGACTGTATTTAAAACGGGCGAAATTAAAAGATTCTGATTTTATTTTTGAATTGTTGAATAGTCCCAGTTGGTTAAAATACATTAATTAATAGTTATGATAAAAACGGTTTTGGACTTTTAATAATTAAATTAAAAGATGACACGTCTATTGGGCTTTGTGGTTTTTTAAAAAGGGACTATTTAGAACATGCAGACCTCGGTTTCGCATTATTGCCAATTTATGAGGGCCTTGGATATGCATTTGAAGCAACATATGCGATTATGGAGTATGGAGAATCTGAATTAGACTTTAAAAAGGTAATGGCTATTTGTATGGAAACGAATCAAAGATCACTTCAACTATTAAGTAAATTGGGTTTTAAGAAAATAGATACTATAACGCCAAGCGAAGCATCGGAAGAACTGCTATTGCTTTCTACTTAAATAGTAATTTGCCTATCAATTTGTTGTGCAAGTGATATAAATGTTTCTGTTCTTGAAACCCCTTCTATGGCTTGTATTTCCTTGTTTAAAACCTGCATAAGATGTTCATTGTCTCTACATAAAACTTTTATTAAAATAGACCAGTTACCTGTCGTATAATGACATTCTAAAACTTCAGGTATTTTTTCAAGTTGTTTAACGGCCATAGGATTGCTCATAGCCTTGTCTAAGTAAATACCAATATAAGCCATAGTGGTATACCCTAATGATTTAGGATTTACGATGAATTTGGATCCAGATAAAAGTCCCGATGCTTCTAGTTTTCTTAAGCGTTGATGTATAGCGGCACCAGATATTCCAATACTTCTTGCAATTTCCAAAACGGGCTTTCGTGCATCCGCCATTAAAAAGCGTAATATCTTTTTATCTATTCCATCAATTTTAGCCAAAGAAGTAGGTGCTTTCATGTTTTATATCAATTTAAACATAAAAATACCTATTTGGTTTCAATGTAATAGTAAAAAAGGATTAACTAATTACAGAATTGGGGTTGTAGCCCAAATAAGGCACTTCGTATTCTTTAAAGTTGACTCCGTATGCTTTTAACTCTTCAAGAATTGGCTTATAAACCTCCTTCGAAATAGGAATTTGTACTCCTGGCGTAGTGATTTTTCCATTCAAAATTTTAAGTGCGGCCATTGCTACAGGTAATCCAACTGTTTTTGCCATGGCAGTATAAGTTTGGTTTTCCCCAGTAACAACTAACTTAGAGTCTATTTGTTTCTTTTCTCCGTTTAGTTCGTATCCAAATTTATGGTACATGACAATCATGTCTTTTTCTTCTGCTTTAAGTGTCCAGCTATCTTCCAGTATTTTCTGTAAAGCCTGAGCAGGGGTGGCATTGGGGATATTTATAAACTTAGTACTATCAAATATATTTAACTCTAATAATTTATCCCATCGAATATCATCTTGGTCTAATTTTAAATAGTGTCTAAGTTTCAATTCTACTGAATCGGTTGGCGAGTATTGTAAGAACAGGTTGATGAATTCTCGGTAACTCATATTTTCAGAATTCTCAATGGTATAGGTGTCATCGGTCGCTCCAAGCTGAATAAACATATTCCATGCCTTCGAAAAACCAACACGGCGCATCGTTCCTCTATATAAAGTTAAGGCATTTTGTAGACCGTAAGCTTCTCTATAGCCTAAGGAATCTCGATTGGCATAACCTTCAAAACGGCCATAACCTTCAATTTCGAAAAACTCAGTACGTCTAAAAAGTCGGTGATAAGGTATGTATTTATAAGTGCCTTCTTGAATAAATTTAGCAGTACCGCCTTGACCGGCAAGAACAACATTTCTAGGGTTCCAGGTGAACTTATAGTTCCAAAGGTTATTGTCATGTTCTGGTGCAACCAATCCACCACAGAAGGATTCAAATAGAATGATTTTACCACCTTGATCTCGAATACGGTCAATGACTTCCATGGCGCTCATATGATCAACACCGGGGTCTAATCCTATTTCATTCATAAAAATCAAATTGTTGGCCTTAACCTCTTTGTCAAGAGCAAGTAGTTCAGGACTTACATATGACGCAGTGACCAAATGTTTTTTATGAATGACACAGTCTTCAGCTACTTTAATATGAAATCGTGCAGGAAGCATTGAAATAACAATGTCTGCATTTGCAATAGCATTTGTTCTTTCAGTTTGGTTAAATATATCAAGCGCAACAACCGAGCAGTGTTTATGTTCAGCAACCGCAGCTGGTATAGCTGACGGATTAATGTCACCAATGGTTATTTCTAATTTTTCTTCTTCGGCTTTACCTAAAAGATAATCTAACAAATATGAGGTAGACTTACCCGCGCCTATAACAAGAATTTTTCGCATCATCTGATTTCAGTATTTTTGATTGGTAACAAAATACTAAGGTATCAAATTGTTACATTTATAAAGAAAGTTATAGAAAAAGTTATGAAAAAAACAATTTTAGTTACGGCATGCTTATTCGGAATGTTCGCAGTTGTTCTTGGTGCTTTTGGCGCACATGGCCTAAAAAATTTAGTTGATTCAGATGCCGTTGCGACATTTGAAACAGGTGTTCGATATCAAATGTATCATGCATTTTTTCTATTTATTTTGGCATTGCTGCCTGATAACATGCTAAAATCTAAAAGGCCTATTTATCTGAGTGTGGTAATTGGTGTAATTTTATTTTCCTTTTCAATTTATATTTTGGCGTTGAATGATATAATGCAATTCGATTTTAAAATGTTCGGTATTGTTACACCAATAGGGGGAGTCTTCTTAATAGCTGCTTGGGCCTTAATGTTGTTTGGCATTGTGAAATCAAAAGTTTTAAAATAGAAGAAAGCGGGTTAGAACTTAGAAAGCTGTATTTTCAACTCGTAATGTCATACACATGAGTAAAACAAAATTATTGGGGCTTGTTTTGGGTCCGGTTTCCTTTTTCTTAATTCTTTTCTTTTTTCACCCAGAAGGACTTTCTGAGCAAGCAAATGCTGTATTGGCATCAACAATTTGGATTGCTATTTGGTGGATAACTGAGGCGATTCCGATTGCAGTAACCGCATTGCTGCCGATAATATTATTTCCGCTTTCTGGCGGATTAGATTTATCGGCCACCTCTGGATCCTTTGGCCATAAATACGTATTTCTATATATGGGGGGCTTTATAATAGCCATAGCTATTGAAAAATGGAACTTACATCGTAGAATAGCATTAAACATTATTAGTTTGATAGGTTCTGATATTCGAAAAATTATTCTAGGTTTCATGGTGGCAACTGCATTTTTATCAATGTGGATATCGAATACGGCAACCGCTGTGATGATGCTACCAATAGGTTTAGCTATCATTAAACAACTACAAGACAATCCTGATACTATAGAAGACGAGAACCAAACTTTTGGTAAAGCCTTAATGCTAGCTATTGCTTATAGTGCTTCAATTGGTGGTTTGGCAACGTTGATTGGTACACCTCCAAACTTAGTGTTGGCTGGGGTAGTATTAGATACTTATGGCTACGAAATAACATTTATGCAATGGTTTATTTTTGGATTGCCAATTTCTGTCATATTAATTTTTATCTGTTGGAAATATTTAACAAAGTATGCGTTTACTTTCAAGCAAAAGACCTTTCCTGGAGGAAAAGAAGAGATTAAGCGACTACTATCAAAGTTGGGTAAGATTAGTTATGAAGAGAAAGTAGTGGCTTTTGTATTTGCGCTTACTGCCTTTTGTTGGATTACTAGATCTTTTCTGCTTCAAAAGATATTACCTGATTTAGATGATACTATCATTGCTATATTTTTTGCCATTGTTTTGTTTTTAATTCCTTCAAAGAAAAAAGGAGAGCAATTGATAAATTGGGAAGAAGCTGTTAAAATGCCATGGGGTATTATTTTACTTTTTGGCGGAGGTATGGCCTTGGCAAAGGGTTTTGAAGAAAGCGGATTAGCAACATGGATTGGAAGTCAGATGACATCCCTCTCCGGATTACCAATTTTGGTTTTGGTTTTAGTTTTGATTGCTGCGGTTAATTTTTTAACCGAGATAACCTCAAACCTTGCCACAACAGCTATGCTATTGCCAGTATTAGCGCCAATGGCGCTCACAATAGATGTGCATCCATTTGTGTTGATGGTGGGTGCTGCAGTTGCTGCGTCTTGTGCTTTTATGCTTCCTGTAGCGACACCACCCAATGCGGTAGTTTTTGGTTCTGGCTATTTAAGAATCCCCGATATGGTAAGTAAAGGTTTCTTTATGAATATTATTTCTATAATTATATTAACCTTTTTCGTATATTTTGTACTCCCAGAATTATGGGATATTTCTATTGATAGTTTCCCGCAAAATCTGAACAAATGAAACTATTGCTTATTCCCGATAAATTTAAAGGCTCATTAACAAGCGAAGAAGTGTCAAAAGCTTTTATTGCAGGTGTGAAAAGAGCAGGGGTTGAATTTACTTCGCACTATATTAAGGCCTCTGATGGTGGAGATGGGTTTATGAAAGCCGTAGCCCATTATAAACCTTGTATTTCAGTTCAGGTAATTAGTGAAAATCCTATAGGGAAATCAATACAGTCTTACTATCTATATAATCAAGAAACTAATTCGGCATTTATCGAATTAGCGAATGCCTCGGGTATGGAGCTACTTAAACCCGAAGAAAGAAACCCTTTGTTAACAAGTACATTTGGTACAGGATTGCAAATAAGAGATGCTGTTCAAAAAGGAATTAAAAATGTATATATAGGTTTGGGAGGAAGTGCAACCAACGATGGTGGAATTGGTATAGCACAAGCTTTAGGATATTCTTTCTTAGATGAAAATGGAAAGAAATTGAAAGCTACTGGTAATAGTTTAAATCAGATTAAATCAATAGATGATACAGGGGCTTTAAAAGGTTTAAAGCAAATAAAGTTTTTTGCCATAAATGATGTCACCAATCCCTTATTTGGTGAAAACGGTGCTGCATATGTTTACGCTGCACAAAAAGGCGCTTCAAAACAGATGATTGAAGAATTAGATTTAGGCCTAAAAAATTTAGATAAAGTAGTATTAGATAAGTATCATCTTCAAAATGCCAAGCTGCCAGGTTCTGGTGCTGCAGGAGGTGTGGCATACGGGCTTAAAACTTTTCTTGGAGCAAAATATTTTAGTGGGATTGATTTTGTTTTAGAGCTTTCAGGCGTAAATGAATTATTAAGTAAAGAGCGTTTTGATTATTTAATTACGGGAGAAGGTAAAATAGATGAACAGACCCTAAACGGGAAATTAATTCAAGGCGTAGTAGCCTTAGGCATTCGCGAAAGTATTCCGGTAATTGCTGTATGTGGAAAACTGGCGATAGAAAAAGAGCAACTGAAAAAACGAGGTGTTTTTGATGTATTCGAAATACAAGACTCAGCGAAAGAACTTGGCTATAATATGAAGCATGCAGCAAGTTTATTGACTGCGAAAACGACTGAATATTTTAAATTATTGAAAAAATAAAATTGCTCTAAAAAGCAATATATTTTATTTATTTCTTAAAATATTATATCAAAATCTACAATAATGCATTCTAATCACGTTATAGTTTAATAAACTGTAATAAAAGGAATAATTTAGGTGCGAATTTTTTTTAAATTTCACCATTCTTTAATTGAATTCGTATTTCGGCGAGAATTAGAGCTAATTAAGTTCTGAAAACCAAGGGTTCACCTTTTATTTTTTTAGTTTTACTCGATTAAATTTTCAAAAGTATGAAAAGCTCAACAACAAATGCGAATACAATATCTCTAAAAAAATATGGGATAACACATTCTAATTTTCATTACCAAGAAACCCCTGAACAATTACAGAAGGCTACTCTTGAAATGGATATGGGAGTTGAAACAACTAATGGTACACTTGCTGTAAATACCGGGGAATTTACTGGTAGATCACCTATGGATCGTTTTATTGTCAAAGATGATGTTACAAAAGATAAAGTATGGTGGGGTAATATTAATATTCCATTTGAAAAGGAAAAATTTGATTCTTTATATGCCAAAGTAATTGACTATTTAAATAAAAAGGAACTTTTCGTCAGAGATAGTTATGCATGTGCAGACCCTGAATACCAATTAAACATTAGGGTCATAAATGAATATCCGTGGTCTAATATGTTTGCATATAATATGTTTTTACGCCCTACGGAAGCTCAGTTGGAAGATTTCATTCCCGAATGGACTGTTATTAATGCGCCAGGTTTTATGGCAGATGCGGCATTAGATGGAACAAGGCAACATAATTTTGCGATACTGAACTTTACAGATAAAATTGCACTTATTGGTGGTACCGGTTATACTGGTGAAATTAAGAAAGGTATTTTCTCTGCGTTGAACTTTATTTTACCAGTTTACAAAGAAACCTTGCCAATGCATTGCTCGGCGAATGTAGGTGAAGATGGCGATACCGCTATCTTTTTTGGTTTATCTGGTACAGGTAAAACAACCTTATCAACAGATCCGAATAGAAAGTTAATAGGTGATGATGAACATGGTTGGACGAGTAGAAATACCGTATTTAATTTTGAAGGTGGTTGCTATGCCAAAGTAATCAATTTGTCTGAAGAGCAAGAGCCAGAAATTTATGGAGCTATTAAACCAGGTGCTATTCTAGAAAACGTTGTATTGGATAATAAAGGTGATGTTGATTTTGCCGATACCTCTATTACTCAGAATACACGGGTTAGTTATCCTATTCATCATATAGATAATATACAACAGCCATCAATTGGTAAGAACGTTAAGAATATTTTCTTTCTAACTGCTGATGCTTTTGGTGTATTACCTCCAATATCAAAGCTTACTCCTAGTCAAGCTGCGTATCACTTTATATCTGGCTATACCGCTAAAGTTGCTGGAACAGAGGCTGGGGTAGTAGAGCCAACGCCTAATTTCTCTGCATGTTTTGGTGCTCCATTTATGCCATTGCACCCAACGAAATATGCTGAAATGTTGAGCAAGAAAATGAAAGAGTCTGGGGTAGATGTTTGGTTGGTGAATACGGGTTGGACTGGTGGCCCTTACGGAATAGGTACACGAATGAAGTTAAAATATACAAGAGCTATGATATCTGCTGCATTGAACGGAGATTTAGGCCTTTATTCTTATGATAAATACCATATTCATTCGGTATTCGGAGTTGCTCAGCCAAGAGAGTGTCCTGGTGTCCCAACATCTGTTTTGAGTCCGAGATCAACTTGGAACAATGATGAGAAATATTATACCACTGCATTTAAATTGACAAATGCCTTTAGGGAAAACTTTAAAAAGTATGAAAGTTATGCCACTGAGGAGATTAGAAGAGGCGGACCACAACGGTACGCATTTTAAAGCATAAAAAAAGCCTTGCATTGCAAGGCTTTTTTTTATTGATTTTTTTTGAGCTGTTTATTTGTTAACGCTTGTAATATATTTTTGTAAAGCCATAGTCATTGATGGTGTTTCTGGAGTAGGGGCTTTAATATCTATTCTTAACCCAGCACCATTAGCTGCATCTACAGTAGAATTACCGAACACTGCAATTCTAGTTTCCTTTTGTTCAAAATCTGGAAAATTCTGTAGTAATGATTCTATCCCAGAAGGGCTAAAGAATACTAAAATATCATAATAAACATTTCTTAAATCAGAGAGGTCGCTAATTACTGTTTTGTAAAAAACAGCACGTTTCCAGTTGATATTAAGAGACTCTAAAGTTTCAGGGACA
>CAXBIJ010000081.1:0-12279 GCA_963975675.1 uncultured Maribacter sp.
TATGGACTGGGCAATACGCCTTAACTCCGTAAAATTCGTCAAGCCCTTTTGATTTCCAACTCGTATCATAGCCGCTATCCCTAACCCCATACCAAACATAAAGGTCATACTACTTAAGTTCAAGGCAATCTGGTTAGCTGCTTGAGCATTTTTACCTAAAACACCGCTTAACCACACTGCAGAAGTAAAAATACCTACTTCAAAAAACATTTGTAATGATGAAGGAAATCCTAATTCAATTATTTTCTTCATCACCTTCTTCTCAATTTTAGCAAAATTGAATCCGGTAACGTAGTATTTAAATTTTTCTTTTCTTTTAAGGATGAGCCATAAATAAAATACCATAATAATCCTTGATACTAATGTGCCAATTGCAGCCCCGACTATACCCAATTCTGGAAACCCAAAATTCCCGAATATTAAAAGATAGTTTAATGTAATATTGATTATGTTGGCAATAATAGTGGCATACATAGGGTATTTTGTTTGCGACAACCCTTCTGAAAATTGTTTAAATGCCTGAAAAATTATCAGTGGCACCAATGAAAATGCAACCAAATCTAAATATGGTAATGCCAACGCTACCACTTCAGCAGGTTGATTCATAATATGCATTATTGGTTTCGCCAGTAAAATCAATCCGAATAAACTCAAACCCAAAATAGTACATAATACTAAACCATGCTTTAATGCACTTTTAGCATCCTTTTTATTACCTGCACCATCAGCCTCTGCAACCAAAGGTGTAATTGCGGTTGAAAAACCTATACCCAAAGACATGGCTATAAATACAAAACTATTACCCAAAGACACAGCAGCTAATTCGGCCGTACCTAATTGGCCAACCATTATATTATCTGCCAATTGCACGAAAGTATGGCCTAGCATTCCTAGAATTACAGGAACTGAAAGCTTAATATTATATTTAAATTCTTTGGTGAATTTTTGTAACAAACCTTAATCTAAAATTTTGTCAAAGGTACTTCTAATTAGCCTATTTCAGCTTAGCGAAAACTGTATTATATGGTAGAAATATCTAAGTAAACAAACTATTTTGATTGCAATTCTAATTTAATTACCTCTACCAAAGACTACTATCCTATTGGGTGTTTTTAAAAGAACGTATCCTATTTAAAACTTAAAACTCTATTAACAAACAGACCTACAAGATTATTTGGCTCTTATTTCTTCTTAATAAGTAAGATTGCTTTAATAAATTATATTTCAAGACAATGTACTATTTGCGCATAATAAAGCGTTATTATTGTTGTATTAACACTACAAAATTATTAACTCTTAATAGAATGAGTGACACGCCATTAGTTTGGATTATTGACGATGATGATATTTCAAAATTTGTAATGAAGAGGAACCTTAGCCAACTTTCGGTAACTAATGTTATTGAATTTCCAGATTCCCTTCAGCCTTTAAAAATTCTAACTGATAATTTTGATTCTGTGGATATATTGCCAGACATCATTCTTTTAGACTTGAACATGCCGAAACTTAATGGATTTCAATTTATGGAAGAATTTAGGGTCACAAATGAAAAAATAAAGAAAGATATTCAAATCTATATGCTGACATCTTCTTTGAGCTCAAATGATATAGACCGAGCAAAGTCATTTCCTGAAATTTCAGAGTATATCATTAAACCGATTACACTTAGAAATTTATCAAAAATTGTGGATAAAGTTTTAAAGTAATTAGATTACTCATTTGACTTAGCTTCGTTCCAAAATACATCCATTTCTTTTAAGGTCATATCCTGTAAATCTTTACCCATTTGTTTCGCGTTTTTCTCTAAATACTGAAAACGCTTAATAAACTTTTTATTAGTTCTCTCTAGAGCATTTTCTGGATTCACACCTAAGAATCTTGCGTAATTTATCATCGAAAAAAGAACATCTCCAAATTCTGATTCAATTTTATCGACATCGCCAGATGCAACTTCTACCTGTAATTCTCCAAGTTCTTCTTGTACTTTTTCAAATACCTGTTCTGGTTTTTCCCAATCAAAACCTACCCCTGCAACTTTATCTTGAATTCTATTCGCCTTAACAAGTGCGGGCAAGCTTCGTGGCACACCTTCCAAAACACTATTTTTACCTTCTTTTAGCTTTATTTGTTCCCAATTGCGCTTCACTTCTTCGGCATCGGCAACTTTTACGTCACCATAAATATGCGGGTGTCTGTTGATTAATTTATCACAAATGGCATTTGCCACGTCTGCAATATCAAAGTCATCAGTTTCTGAGCCAATTTTAGCGTAAAACATAATATGAAGAAGTACATCTCCTAATTCCATCTTCACCTCGTTCAAGTCATTATCTAAAATAGCATCACCCAATTCATAGGTTTCTTCTATTGTTAAATGCCTAAGCGATTGCATTGTCTGCTTTTTATCCCATGGGCACTGCTCACGCAACTCGTCCATGATAGTTAACAATCTATCAAGAGCATTTAATTGGTCTTTTCTGCTATTCATTGGTGAAATTTTTACAAAAATACGTATCCCGTTTATGACCGACTAAAATTCCTGTTTAGTTTTTGTACATTTAAAATCCTACAACGACAATCTTTTACAACGAAAAGCCAACTATTATGAAGACGCGAAGAAATTTCCTTAAACAATCAAGTCTATTTGGTGCAGCAACACTGATAATGCCACAACTTAGTTGTGCCGCACCTAAAAATTCAACTTATGGGGTCCAACTATACTCCTTCAGAGATAGCATGCTAAAAAATCCTAAGAAAACATTAGAAGAGATTGCTAGTTTAGGTTTTAAAGAAATAGAAAGTGCAGGTTCAGCAAAAGGTTATTACTACGGTCTTTCACCTTCAGAAATGGGAAAAACTTGTATAGATTTAGGAATGAAAATTACAAGTGGACATGTACGCCTCGATGATAAATTTGAACAAACTATGGAAGATGCTGTTGCCTCTGGCCAAGAGTATCTAATTTGTTCTTCAATGCCGTCGGATGGGCAAACAGTTGATAATTATAAAAAAGTAGCCGAACAGTTTAATGTAGCTGGGGAAGCTTGCAAGAAACTAGGTCTTAAATTCGGATATCATAATCATGAGTATGAATTTGATTCTGAAAATGGGCAAGTACTTTACGACGTATTAATGGACAATACTCAGAATGATTTGGTTAATATGGAATTAGATCTTGGCTGGGTTGTAGTTGCTGGCAAAGACCCTATTTCTTACTTTAAGAAGTACCCAGGCAGATTTCCCTTATGGCACTTAAAAGATATGGATATGACTAAAAAGGAAAGCACCGAATTTGGCAAAGGAGCTCTAGATATATCACTAATGCTAAACAACAAAGAACTTTCTGGGGTCGAACATATATTCATAGAACAAGAAGAATACGCTAGCACACCTTTTGAAAGCATGAAATACAATATGGATTATCTTAAGAAGATATAGTGCAAATTATGAAAACAACTATTCAATTTATTACAACAGTTATCTGTTCAATTTCAATAATTTCTTGTAAATCTCAAACAGTAGGTTTAGTTGCTGACGGTGCTGAATTAAATCAACTTTCAAGCGAGTATAGCTTTACTGAGGGCCCAGCATCAGATAAAAATGGAAATATATTTTTTACAGACCAACCGAATGATAAAATTATTAAATGGAATGAGGCAGATAACACTTTAAGTGTTTTTAAGGAACCTGCAGGTAGATCCAATGGTTTGTATTTTGACCATGAAGGAAATTTATTGGCTGCAGCAGATAATAAAAATGAATTATGGAGAATAAATTCGAATGGACTGGTAGATACCCTTATCACTAATTTTGAGGGTAAGAAATTAAATGGCCCAAATGATATTTGGGTGAATAATAAAGGTGGAATTTACTTCACAGACCCCTACTATCAAAGACCTTATTGGGAAAGAACAGAGCCAGAAATTACCGAAAATCGTGTTTATTATTTATCGCCAGATATGAAAAACATAACAATAGCGGTAAATGATTTTATACGCCCTAATGGAATAATTGGAACACCAGATAGTAAAACACTATATATAGCTGATATTGGCGATGGAAAAACGTATTCTTATTCTATAAATGAAGACGGTTCGCTGACGAATAAAACACTATTTACAGAAATGGGTTCTGACGGAATGACTATTGATAATAAAGGAAATGTTTACCTAACTGGGGAGGGTGTAACTATTTTTAATCTTAAGGGTGAAAAAATACATCACATACCTGTAAATGAAGAGTGGACAGCTAATGTTACATTTGGCGGGAAAAACCAAAACATTCTATTTATAACCGCTAAAGGCTCTATCTATACTTTAAAAATGAATGTACACGGTGTCAAATACCAAGACTAACACCTTTATAAAATTGAATGCCCTATTGTTTTAAAAACTTCCTATTTAAAATACCAGGTAAATCTTCATTTATACTTTCTGTCAATGTTGAAGAATTAAAAATCATGGTAGAAAATTCACTATTATTTAAATTCAAAACATTATTTAGAATTGTCCATTTACCCGCATAGTTAATAGAACGACCGCATCGTATATCATAAAGATTACCAGTTATACTAGTAATATTCAATTCAATTAAGTCCATATTCCAAGTTCCATCGGCATTAACTGTAAATGAACCAGTTAGACAAGAAAGTTCGTCTAACATATTAATTGATGATACACCATCTTCGTTAAGATCCTGTGCTACACTTACATTTACCTCAGTCAAATTGTACGTGCCAATAACTAATGGACTTTCCTGAACCGCTTTACTACTTTCATCTGACATTCATGCACCTAAGATTATTATTGAGCAAATAACAAGAATATATTTAAAAATTTTCATAGTCTATTTTAAATTTAAAAACAACTTTATGAAAGTTAAGCTAAATAATTTTCATGTTGTTAAGTTCCACCATTAATCAAAAATCTCAAAATATAATCTTCCTTACAAACACGTTAAAAAACCACGCGAAATAATTAATTGTTTTAAGCTATAAACATTGATTTTTACATATTTAACCAGCCTTAATTATCAATAACTCATCAAACCGTTTTAATTCTTAATTATTCCTCGTTTTTTTTTATCTTAAACCACTTAAAACCAACCAAACTATGATTGTATATATTTTTGAATTTATTGGAACTGCTATGTTAATTCTAATAGGAAATGGCATTGTTGCCAACTTAGTATTAAAAGGAACAAAAGGTAGTGACTCTGGTTGGACAGGTATTTCTTTAGCGTGGGGTATAGCCGTTTTCATAGGTGTATTCATATCTGCCGATGTAAGTGGTGCTCATCTTAACCCTGCTGTATCCATTGGCCTTGCAACCGCAGGTAAATTTTCATGGGCATTAGTACCTGGCTACATTGTTGCACAAGTATTAGGTGCTATGATGGGTAATCTTTTAATATGGTTAACCTATAAAAAACAATATGAAGCCACAGAAGATACTAATGCTATTTTAGCAACATTTTCTACATCACCCGCAATAAAAAGTCCTTTTTGGAATATGGTAACTGAAATCATTGGTGCTTTCGCGCTTGTTTTTGGTGTATTCTATATTGCTGGCGGAGCAATGGGTGAAAATGCTGTTTCGTTAGGATCTTTAGATGCCTTACCGGTTGCTTTACTAGTTATGGGTATAGGATTCGGACTTGGTGGACCTACTGGCTATGCTATTAATCCAGCAAGAGATTTTGGCCCGCGTTTATTACATTCTATATTACCTATTAAAAATAAAGGTAAAAGTAATTGGGGTTATGCTTGGATACCTATTGTTGGCCCTATTATCGGTGGGGTGTTAGCTGCACTTTTATATCTATTAATTGAATCATTTATATAAGAAATAATGAAGAATATACTTCTCTTACCTTGCTTACTTGTCTCGATGAGTGTACTCGCCCAAAGTATAATTGAATTGCCATTCACCTCTAACCCAGAAGTTAAATGGTCAACCAATGAGAAAGAGTACTTTTCAGATATATGGGGTACTCAAGTAATTACGAATGTTTCTATACCTCGATTAGAAGTATATGAAGCTGAACAACCCAACGGAACTAGCGTAATAATTGCGCCTGGAGGTGGACTCTACGGCTTAAGCATAAACAGTGAAGGCCGTGATGTAGCAAAATGGCTCAACAATAAAGGTATTACTGCTTTTGTTTTAAAATATCGACTAGTACCTACAGGTGTTGATGGTATTAAAGAGATTACAGATGAAGGCAATACCAATCCTGCTAGAATTGGGGAAAGGGTATCTCCAGTATTACCACTTTCGATTGCAGATGGTTTAGCAGCGATTACCTATGTTAGAACCAATGCAACAGAAATGAAACTAGACCCAAGTAAAATTGGTTTTATGGGTTTTTCGGCTGGTGGTGCAGTAACCATGGGAGTAACTTTTAACTATACACAAGAAAATAGACCGAATTTTATTGTACCTGTTTACCCTTGGATGACCGTTTTAGGTGAATACAAAGTACCAGAAGATGCTCCAGCAATGTTAGTTGTTTGCGCATCTGATGACCCATTAGGCCTCGCAAAGCCAAGTGCTGATCTTTATACTGCTTGGTTAACCAACGGCAAAAATGTTGGAATGCATATGTATTCGAAAGGAGGACATGGCTTTGGAATGAAAAAACAAAATCTTGCTTCCGATAATTGGATTTCGCAATTTTATAGCTGGGCAATTACCGAAAGTTTAACAAAACCGACAGTCAACTAATTTCATGCGAAATCAAAATCATTATTCTACACAATTAATTAACAACAAGCTCCTTCTTCTTTGTTTTTGTTTGTCAATAAGTAGTTTTTACTGCATTGCACAAACAGAAAACACCTTTGTTAAAGAGGTCAAAACTATTACTGCAAAATATGATACCATTTGGGACACTAGCAAAGAAACCATCGTTTTTACAGGTAGTTCAAGTGTTCGTTTATGGAATAAACTAGAGCGAAATTTTCCAAATCATCAAATTGTAAATTCTGGTTTTGGTGGTTCTCAATCCACTGACCTACTCTATTTTTTGAATGATTTGGTTTTATCCTACAATCCAAAACAAGTATTTATTTATGAAGGCGATAATGATTTATGGGCAAAAAAAAGACCAAAACAAGTTCTTGATACCACAGAAGAGATCATCCGTCGAATAAAAACAAGCAATTCATCAACTCAAATTATATTAATAGCTGCAAAACCAAGTATCAGTAGATGGAAGATTCGAGGAAAATATAAAAGTTTAAATAGAAAATTCGAACGTCTTGCAAAGAAAGACGCACAAATAGATTATGTAGATGTTTGGCACCCAATGTTAAATGACAGAAAACTAAAAACTGATATTTTTATTGAAGACGGACTGCACATGAACCAAAAAGGTTATGATATATGGTATGAAGCCATAAAAAATTTAATAAACCACCCATAATAAAAGACGATGTTTAAAACCCTTTGTATTAGAAGTTTATTTTTTGCCGTTATCACTCTAGTATTAATCGCTTGTAGTGAGGAAAAAAAAGAACGAATTGCGATGCCTACAACAGATTTATCAAAAGTTAGTTTAATTCCAAAACCTTTAAAAACAACACCAACAAATTCAGCTTTTGCCTTAGACCAGTTCACAGCTATCTATACTTCAAAAAACGCAACAGGTTTTGAAGAGGTAGGCACATTTTTGGCCGATAAGTTAAAGAGTAAAACGAACTTAACAATACCTGTAAATTCTGAAGGCATCAATACAATTGAAAGAGTTATATACATTAATCAAAGCGATAGCGTAGACTTAGAATCACCTGAAGCATATCAACTTTATATAAATCAAGATTCAATAATTATTAATTCGAATACGGCTGAAGGAGCTTTTAGAGGTATACAGACTCTTAGGCAACTTGTTCCTATTAAAAGTAACGACACTTTAGCTTTACAGAAAATTTGGCCAGTACCTTCAGGTAAGATCATCGACAACCCAAACTTCGGTTATAGAGGCTCAATGTTAGATGTTGCAAGACATTTCTTTAGTGTTGATGATGTAAAAAAATATATTGACCTATTAGCCTATTATAAAATAAATGTGCTGCATTTACATTTAAGTGATGATCAAGGCTGGCGTATAGAAATTAAATCTTGGCCTAAATTAACTGAGGTTGGTGGTAGTACAGAAGTTGGTGGTGAATCTGGCGGCTTTTACACCCAAGAAGATTACAAAGAAATTGTTCGTTATGCCGCTGAGCGTTATATGACCATTATACCAGAAATAGATATGCCAGGCCATACAAATGCCGCTTCTGTTTCTTATCCGTTCTTAAATGGTAATGGCAAAACACCTAAACTTTATGAAGGTATGCATGTTGGTTTTAGCACCTTTGACACCCATAAGGATACTGTTTACGCCTTTATAGATGATGTTGTAAGAGAAATCTCAGCAATAACTCCTGGACCATATTTTCATGTGGGTGGCGATGAAAGCCACGTAACCAAAAAGAGTGATTATATCTATTTCATTAATAAAGTAGAGAAGATTGTTCAGAAACATGGTAAGCGAATGATTGGTTGGGATGAAGTAGCTATTGCAGATATTGATTCTACATCCATATCACAATGGTGGGCAAGCGAAGAAAACGCAAAAAAAGCAGTAGAAAAAGGAATGAAAATTATCATATCTCCTGCTAAGAAAGCCTATTTAGATATGGAATACGACACCTTATCAAAATTTGGTTTACACTGGGCCGCTTACATACCTGTTGATACTGCGTATATATGGACACCAGAAGAATACGGCATACCATTAGAAAATATATTAGGTGTAGAAGCACCTCTTTGGTCTGAAACAATTAGTACTATAGATGAGCTAGAGTACTTAGCTTTTCCAAGAATAATAGGATATTCTGAACTAAGTTGGAGCATTAAAGAAAATAGAAATTGGGAAGATTACAAAGTCCGCTTAGCCGACCAAGCTCCCTTTTTAGATAGAATGGATGTAAAATATTATCCCTCGCCTCTAATTGATTGGAAAAAAAGCGATTTTACTTATGAAACCATAAAAAAAGACTAAATAAACTGTTTCATTAAAAAAGCCTTGATTTAAAAATCTAGGCTTTTTTTATAGTTTTTCAAAAGTATCGTACTAAGTACTTCAAAGTCTATAGGCTTCTCCATATACTCAATTATATTACTAAATCTTGTTCCTCTAAGTTTATCTTCAGGTCTTGTCGATGAAGTTGTTATCACTACAGGAACATTTGAACATAGATACAGGCTATTTAGTGCTTCAATAAATTCCCAACCATCCATTACAGGCATATTTATATCAAGTAAAATTATATCGGGACTTTCATTAGCTTTCAAATAATCCAGTCCTTCCTGACCGTTTAATGCGAAATAAACATTTTTTAACACCTATTATATTAAGAGAAACTTGGTTTGCATCAACAAAATCCATATCACCATTCAAAATCAAAAAGGATGAATTTGCATTTTCAAAAAATACACTTTTTAAACCTTTATTAATTTCTAGAAAATCATTACTCATTGCTTATTAAGTTTTAATACTTTCTTTTAGTAAACCAACTTCTAAATTATTTAGTTTTTTGAAAGTTAAATATAAAGAGGATTTTTAATTGAATTACTCATGTTATTAGATGTAAGTTTTAGTTTTCAATTGAAAGTATACTGACCATTTCAATAATTTCACTGGAAGTGTCTTTTTCAAGATTATCATTAAATTTCACAGAACGGCATTTCGTTTCCTTAGTATTAATACCTGAAACTTCAGTAGTATGTGTGCATAGATATAAGCACTCTAGTGTAAATAAAGAATTAGCTTTCATAGGTTAAGTATTATTTTAATTCGTTTTATTAATAGTAAGATTTGGGAATCTTCATTAATTATAATTCAAAAATATGTAATGATTTTCTTACAATATATAAATTGTAATGAAATAGATAAAAGCTGTTGTGAAATGATATTAATTTGTGGTAAAATAGATGAAAGTTATTGTGAAGTGATATTAATTAGCTAGTAAGGTAAAAAACCGTTATGCTTCTCCAGATAGCAATCAAGAGAAGTAATCTACTAAATTTTGTTTCAAATCAACAGATTCAACCCGTTCTTAATAAAAATGTGGGGTTTAAATATTTATGTAAACCAAATAGTTTAAAATTATTTAACTTTCTGAATAACATGTATTTACATAAAAAAATAAACAACCTGTCTACTTCAGAAATCTTTAATTTTCTACTTATTACTAATAGTTTAGCTATACCAAATAAGGGTGATAATCCGATAAATCTAATTTTTTATTGTTCACCCTAAAGTAATATTTATAATAGAGTAGGCTTGCCCTAAGCAAATTAAAAGATAGGTGAATAGCAATTTTAAATAATAATTAATTCTAATTTGACCAGCAATTCTAAAACACCAAAAATCTGATTCATTATAGTCAAACTTAAGCATGGTTTAATCTTACTTTAGTAGGTAGCTAATTAATAATCGGTAGGCGGTTAAGCTTGCACCAAAAAAATATAAACATGAATACTATTACTTCTCAGAGGCTTCTCCTTTTTCTTCTTTTTCACTTGAGAAATCAGTTATTTTATTATCAGTTAATATGTTATACCATTGAATAACCTTCTTTATATCACTTACATAAACACGATCTTCATCGTAATTTGGTAAAACTTCAAAAAAGTATTCCTCTAGTTTTATTTTTTCATCTTTATGGCTGATTGAGGTTTTGCCTCCATCTTCTTTAGACTGTATTTTTTCAAAAACCTCTCTTAATGGCACTTCTTCTTCTAACGTATAAATTGCTATTTCAGACAATACACTGACACTACTACGCAAGCTAACAGTTATTCGTTTACCATCTAACAAAGACTCCGCCACAAATCCAGTTCTTGTTTGAGTAATTAACTTATACAAACCCGGTTTACCTGCAACAGATAAAATTTTCTCTAAACCCATAAACTATTTTAAAATTTAAGACGACAAAGATTACACTTTTCTATTAATTATAGGTTGATTTTAACGTCCTTTTTTCATTGCAGGAAATTTCATGCGATAGTCTACACTTATCTTCCCTTTAGAAATATTAGTCAATCTACCTTTTAACATTCTTTTCTTTAGAGCAGATAATTTATCGGTAAACAAAATTCCTTCAATATGATCGTACTCGTGCTGAATAACACGGGCTAATAATCCGTCTATTGTTTTTGAATGTTTTTTAAAGTTCTCATCCAAATAAGTGATTTTTATAGTGTCCTTTCTATTTACATCTTCACGTACATCTGGTATACTTAAACAACCTTCATTAAACGACCATTCCTCGCCTGTTTCCTCTTCAATTTTAGCATTAATAAAAACTTGTTTAAAACCATCTAACTGTTTTTGCTCATCTAACGTTAGATCTTCATCTTCAGAGAAAGGTGTGGTATCTACCAAAAACAAACGAATTGGCAATCCAATTTGAGGTGCAGCAAGGCCTACTCCACTAGCATTATACATGGTTTCCCACATATTAGAAACCAGTTCATTTAGTTTTGGATATTCGTTATCGATATCTTCAGCAACTTTTCTCAATACGGGATCACCGTATGCTATAATGGGTAAAATCATTTTTAATCTTTAAATCTAGTTCTAATTACAATTTCTTCATTTAACCAATGTATTAGGTCGAAATACAAAAAGCTAAGCTTAAATCTTTTTTTTCCGTTCGGCGGACTTCCATTTTTTTTTCTTGGATCCCTGATGAATTTTATATGCTGACGGTTAGTTAAACCTTCAATTTTATCAAAAGAAAAAGAAAGCTTATTCTTGAAGCTCATTTCATGAAACTCCTTGATATTTAAAGGGGAAACTTCTCTTCGATCACATATCGTAAAAAAGTAATTATCCTTTGAAATTTCTAACATTCTTTGCTTCCTTCTATCCCATTTTTCTCGGGCTTCTTCAATGCTTTCATAATGTTGAAAATGAATTTCGACATCACCCAAAAGCGCAATTGGATGGTTATTATAAGCATCTACATATTTTGAAATTTCTATAAATTCTAACTCCATTTGCATATAAGAATCAAAATCACGAAGCAATTTCATATAACAAGGCCCAAATAAAAATAACCCAACAAAAGGGGTATTATAAGGCAATCCTAACCATTGGTACGCTTGACCTCCCCAACAATTTCTTGAAATTAAAACAAAATTAATATTCCTTAATTTAGCAATATCCCTCTTAATATAATAAGAACTAAAAGCTTGTCTTAATTTACGCTTTATAAAAATTTCT
>CAXBIJ010000082.1:0-12139 GCA_963975675.1 uncultured Maribacter sp.
TTATTTTTACCAAAATTTATTTATATGAACGTAAGTACAGACCATTACAAAGGTCTTATAGATCGCCTTGGCGCGTTAAGGAGGTATCTTTGACATTGATGCGAAATTAATAGAAATAGAGAACGAACAAGAAAAAACTTTGTCACCTGATTTTTGGAACAATCCCCAAGAAGCACAGGCGCATATGAAATTTATCCAATCTAAAAAGCAATGGGTAGATGATTATAATGCGGCAGAAACGCTTATTGCCGAATTGGAAGTGTTGATTGAATTTTTACAAGAGGGAGAAGTTTCAGAAGAGGAAGTTGAAAAACAATACGAGAAAGCATTGAATACCCTTGAAAAGATGGAATTCAAAAATATGCTTTCAGAAGAAGGTGATGAATTACCCGCAGTACTACAAATTACGGCAGGTGCCGGTGGCACAGAAAGTTGTGATTGGGCGGCAATGCTGATGCGCATGTATATGATGTGGGCAGAAAAGAATGGTTATAAAATCAAAGAACTTAACTATCAAGAAGGTGATGTAGCTGGTATTAAAACAGTTACCTTAGAAATTGATGGTGAGTTTGCTTTTGGCTGGCTAAAAGGAGAAAATGGCGTGCACAGATTGGTACGTATTTCTCCATTTGACAGTAACGCCAAGCGACACACTTCTTTTGTATCTGTTTATGTATATCCATTAGTAGATGATAGTATTGAAGTAGATATAAACCCCGCAGATATTACAATTACAACCGCTAGATCAAGTGGTGCTGGGGGCCAAAATGTAAATAAGGTAGAAACCAAAGTTCAATTGACACACCACCCCACTGGCATTCAAATTTCTTGTTCAGATAGTAGAAGTCAGCATGATAATAGAGCTACGGCAATGAAAATGCTTAAATCTCAACTATATGAGATAGAACTGAGAAAAAAAATGGAAGCAAGACAAGAAATTGAATCTTCTAAGATGAAAATAGAATGGGGTTCACAAATTAGAAACTACGTAATGCATCCATATAAGCTTGTAAAAGATGTGAGAACGGGTGAAGAAACAGGAAATGTTGACAATGTTATGGACGGAGACATAGACCAGTTTCTAAAAGCCTTTCTAATGATGATGGGGCAAAAAGAGGAAGAATAGTACTAGCTTTTCCTTTTCTTAAAATAGAGATTTAGGATAAGTTATTTACTTTAAATAACACTATTTATTACCATGATTAAAATATACCATAATTCAAGATGTAGAAAATCTAGAGAGGGTCTTGCCGTTTTAGAAAATTCTGGCAAGAAATTTGAAGTTATAAATTACTTAGAAGATGTTCCTACCAAAGATGAACTTAAAAATATTATAAGTTGTTTAGATATAAAACCAATAAATCTGGTTAGAACATCTGAAGCCATTTGGAAAGAGAAATTTAAAGGCTTGCCTTTATCAGATGAAGAAATATTATCAGCAATGATAGCCTATCCTAAACTGATTGAAAGGCCTATTGTCATTAATGGTAATAAAGCTGTAATAGGTAGACCTGTAACGAATATTGATTCGCTATTAAATTAGGCTTTACATCTAATTATTATGTATTAACAAATAATTAACCATTTAGGGTTAAACCAAACTTAATTTTTATAATCAAAGCACATGAAAAAAGCAATGAAATGCAGTAGTATCAGATTTTTCATCATTTTGTCCATTCTACTAGGTAGTTCAGAAATTTACGCACAGTATGGTTACGGCGGTGGTGGCTATGGAGGAAGAGGAAATTACGGTTATGGTAGACAACGAAGTGCAATACCCCAAGCACAGGAAACACAAAAGGAACCTGAACCAAAAACAGCTGAGCAATTGGTTGATGGTGAAATGCCTAGAATTTCTGAAGCCCTTGCCCTAAATGATTTTGAACAAGCTGTTTTAAGTTCAATTTTAAAAAAGTATGTACAAGAACGAATTGAAGCTCGAATTTTAAAATTGCCTCCAGAAAAAATGCTTGAGGTTTATGAAAATATTACCAAAAAGCAAGATGAAGAATTAAAAACTGGTTTACCATTAGAAAAATATGAAGCATTCGTAGCCATGCAAAAAGAAGGTGTTGCTAAAACCCTAAAGAAGTCGAAAAAAAAGAAAAAAGAAAAACGAAAGAAAACCAAAAACTAAATAAATGAAAAAACTTTTCCCATTACTCTTACTCCTATTACTATCTTATAATAATATAAATAGTCAAAGACCGGGAGGAGACCGGGAAAAGAGGTCGATTGTTATCACAGGGCAGGTTTTAGATCAAGAAACCAACGAACCATTAGAATATGCAACACTAGTTTTGCAAAGTGTAGAGAATCCTGAAAGAATCACAGGGGGCATTACCGATATTGATGGCAATTACAGTGTTGAAACCAACCCTGGCACCTACAATGTGAGTATCGAATATATTTCTTACAAAACTTACAAAAAAGCAAATCAACTTTTATCCGAAAACACCAACTTAGGCATCATAAAATTATCTTTAGATGTAGCTCAATTAGATGCTGTTGAGGTAGTTGGCGAAAAGACAACAGTAGAGGTACGCTTAGATAAAAAGATATACAATATTGGTAAAGACTTAACTACAAGTGGCGCCAATATTAGTGACGCTCTTAATAACATACCTTCAGTAACAGTAGATATCGATGGGGCCATTGCCCTTCGTGGAAATGACAATGTAAGAATCTTAATTAATGGAAAACCTTCTGCCATGGCAGGTTTTGGTTCAACTGACGCGCTTAGATCATTACCCGCTGATGCCATTGAGAAAGTCGAAGTTATAACAAGTCCTTCTGCTCGATATGATGCTGAAGGTACAGCAGGTATACTTAACATCGTTCTTAAAAAGGAAAAGACTTTAGGTGTGAACGGGACTATAAATACCACTGTTGGTTATCCTACCTCAAGTTCTATAACCGCTAATCTTAATTTAAGAACAGACAAATTCAACATCTTTAATACACTTGGCTACTTTTATCGAGGCGCCCCAGGTAATGGCTATTTTGATAATAAATATTTTGACACCATTCCAGACAATTTCGACAGAATTATAGAGGATAGAAAGATTAAAAGAAACGACCAAGGTTTCAATGTTAATTTAGGAATGGAATATTTCTTAACCGACAAATCTTCAGTTACGGGTAGTATTTTTGGTCGATTTACAGATGAACAAGATATTACAGAAAATAACACTATAAGATATAACCAAGCGGTCATTAACAGTAATACCTTTAGAAATGAAGAGGAAAACCAAGATGACAAAAGTTATCAAGTTTCCCTTAATTACACCAATAATATTAACGAAAAGGGTCAAAAATTAACGGCAGATTTTCAATATTCATACGACAAAGAAATACAGCCTACTATAATTTCTGAGAACAATACTTTTCCAGATACCGAATTACTTGCGCGTGAAAATATTTTCGAAACACAACTACAGAACGAATTTTTACTTCAAGCAGATTATGTGCTTCCAATTGGTGATGCTCAGTTTGAAGCAGGTTATCGTGGTAATTTTGAGGAAAGTTCAAATGACTATCAATTAGACCAATTGAATCTAGATACCGGAGAATTTGAAACCAATTTAGGACTTACAAATATCTTCACCTATACTCAAAACATAAATGCGCTTTATACGCAGTATGGCAATAAATACGGTAAGTTTTCATATCTACTGGGGTTACGATTAGAAAACACCCAATTAAAAGGTGTAGTTGATGCTACAGTCGATTTAACGGAACTTCAAGAATTATTAGGTAGTGAAATAGAACTTGATTTCGATAAAAATTATTTGGGATTATTCCCAACATTAAATCTGATTTATGAATTAGGTGAAAAAGAAAATTTCAGTTTAGGATACAACAGAAGAATAAATAGACCTCGTGGCTTTTTCATTAACCCTTTCCCATCAAGGTCTAGTCGTACTAATATATTTCAAGGTAATCCAGATTTAGACCCTGCGTTTGCCAATGCCTACGATTTAGGTTATTTAAAAAGATGGGATAAACTAACATTAACGTCATCAGTCTACTTTCAAAAAGAAAGCAATGCTTTTGAACGTATTCAGGAAGACACTGGACAGGTTACCTCTGACGGAATTAACATAATACGCACGCTACCAATTAATTTATCTACAAAAGAGAGAATAGGTGCTGAATTAGGGCTAATGTATAATCCTGAAAAATGGCTAAGATTAAACGGAAGTTTCAACTTCTTCCAATTTGAAACTATAGGCTCATTTAATGGTATTGATTATGGAGCAAAAAATACTAGTTGGTTCTCTAGATTCAGCTCTAAAGTTACATTACCAGGTAAAATTGATTGGCAGACCAATGGATTCTACAGAGGTCCATCTCAAAACTCACAAACTGAAAGTAAAGGAATATTCTCTTTAGACTTAGCCTTTAGTAAAGATGTGCTTAAAGACAACGGAACAATTTCCTTTAATGTAAGTGATCTTTTAAATTCAAGAAAGAGAAGATCTTTTACAGATACAATGGACGGCTTAAATGATGATTCTTATTTCACCTCTGATAGTGAATTTCAATGGAGACAGAGACAGTTTACCTTAGCCTTCATTTATAGAATCAATGAGAAAAAGAAAAATGAAAGAAGAGGAAGAGGAAATAATGATGGTGGAGACGATGAAGAGTTCTAAGCCTAGAATATAATGACCATAAAAAAAGAAGCCAATTGGCTTCTTTTTTTATATCTATGCTTCTCTTGCGGCTTTCTTTTTGTCGCGTCTTTCTTTTAACAATTCAATTATGTTTCCTCCTAACCAGTAAGGAACAACAAATAATAACAAAAACATCATTAGCCAAAAACCTATTGTTAAAATGGTCAAGAAAGCTAAAAATCCTAAATATTGGTCAAAATCAAACATATCCTTATACTTATATATTGCAAAGATACCATAAACGTATTATTTTTTGCAAACGTTATGCAAAATTAATTTCAATATTCTCAACAATCTTCTCACCATAAAAATAAATGTAAACCTTATTTTTGAAGCTGTTTAATAAGTTAACTTAAGATTCCTTAAAATATAAAACCATGAAATATAGAATCGAGAAAGATACTATGGGCAATGTAGAGGTACCACAAGACAAATATTGGGGTGCACAAACCGAACGCTCAAGAAATAATTTTAAAATTGGTCCGGTTGCATCAATGCCTTTAGACATTGTATACGGATTCGCCTATTTAAAAAAATCGGCGGCCTATGCTAATTGCGAGCTTGGTGTTTTAGCCATAGAGAAAAGAGATTTAATTTCAAAAGTATGCGATGAAATATTAGAAGGTAAGCATGATGACCAGTTTCCGTTGGTAATTTGGCAGACAGGTTCTGGTACACAAAGCAACATGAACGTAAATGAAGTTGTTGCCAACAGAGCTCATGAAATTGCAGGTAAAGTAATTGGTGAAGGAGAAAAAACAATTCAGCCTAATGATGATGTCAACAAATCGCAATCATCAAACGATACATTCCCTACGGGTATGCATATCGCTGCCTATAAAAAAATTGTAGAAGTCACCATACCAGGTGTAACACAACTAAGAGACACATTACATAAGAAAGCTGTCGAATTTAAGAACGTGGTTAAAATAGGCCGTACACACCTTATGGATGCCACTCCCCTAACCTTAGGTCAGGAATTCTCTGGTTATGTTTCTCAATTAGACCACGGTTTAAAAGCACTTAAAAACACATTAGAACATCTTAGCGAACTAGCACTTGGTGGCACTGCAGTCGGCACTGGGTTAAATACTCCAGAAGGTTACGATGTACTAGTCGCAAAATATATTGCAGATTTTACTAGTTTACCTTTCATCACTGCCGAAAATAAGTTCGAGGCATTAGCTGCTCATGACGCTATCGTTGAAAGTCATGGAGCCTTAAAACAATTAGCTGTTTCATTGAATAAAATTGCGAATGATATTAGAATGATGGCTTCTGGTCCGCGTTCAGGAATTGGTGAAATCATTATTCCTGCAAATGAGCCAGGTAGCTCGATAATGCCAGGTAAAGTAAACCCAACACAATGTGAAGCACTAACTATGGTTTGTGCCCAGGTAATGGGTAATGATGTTGCTATAAGTATAGGTGGCACTCAAGGACATTATGAGTTGAATGTTTTTAAACCAATGATGGCAGCTAACATTTTACAATCAGCTCAATTGATTGGAGATGCTTGTGTGAGTTTTGAAGAAAATTGTGCTGCAGGTATTGAGCCTAATCATGAAGTAATTAAACAACTTTTAAATAATTCTTTGATGCTAGTAACCGCATTAAACACTAAAATCGGTTATTATAAAGCAGCAGAGATTGCCAATACTGCACATAAAAATGGTACAACCTTAAAAGAAGAAGCAGTTAATTTAGGATATGTTACCGCCGAAGATTATGACGATTGGGTAAAACCAGAAAATATGGTTGGTAGTTTAAAAGACTAAACTAAATTCTACAAAATAAAAAATGGCGACCAAATTGGTCGCCATTTTTATATTCTAATCTAGAACTTCTATTTTAATTCGAATTTAGAAGTACCTAATAATTTTAATTGGCCATCATATACGTTTACCATATAGTTACCATTCTTAAAATCACCAGATGGCTTATTGATATAATCACATACATCTAAAGATTTATTTTCAAAATAGAAACTTGTCTCTTTACTATAAGTAATAGAAGCGCCATTATTATTAGTTTTAGAATTACCTCCTCCAAGAACATTTCCTTGTGGATCTAAAACTTCTAAATAAAATTGTCTATCACCAGCTTGAGCTATTACGTTATCTGCAACAGTAAAACAAATTTTAAACTTGTCAGTTGCTTTAGCTCTTTGCGTAGAAACCATTTTACCACTGTTACGTTCCCTTACAGCATCAACATTGAATTTAGATAAGTTCAAAGCTGAACCCTTCTCAACTACTTGAGCTAAGTTCGTATTCTGTACTACCAATGAATCATTAAAAACAGTTTGCTTTTCTAATTCAACATACGTACTGTCACGTTGCATAGCAATCATAGTATTAGAACGAGTTAAAGAATCAACTTGTTTTAACAATTGCTCTCTTTCAGCTTTAAGAACACCAACTTGTCTTCTATATCTAGACAATGTTCCAATATCTGCTTTCATAGTTTTAACAGAATCAATATATTTTGCAATATTGTCTCTTGCGCTAACTAATTCTTCATTAGTAGCATTACTCTCTAAAATAGCTTTATCATACTCTGATTTTAAGCTATTTAAATCTTCTACTACTAATTCTTTTTCTTTGGTAAGTACAACTTCAGTCTTCTTCTTATCTTGATAAAGACTAACGGTGTAAATGATAGTACCTAAAAGTACAACCCCTAAAAGAGCTGTTAAAACTTTTAAACCATTGTTATTTTTTGTTTCGGTCATAATGTTAAATTTAATATAATGTCTGTTTGTTCTGTGTATATACGTTAAGTTTTAACGTTTAGATTTTTTAATGTTAAAATAATTTTAGCCTAGTATTTTCACTATTCAGAATAGCATATCTTAGAACCAGTAATCATTTAAAAATCGACGATGCTAACTATAGTTCCATATGAGCCTAAATATACACAAAACTTTAAAGAACTTAACCTAGCTTGGATTACCGAATATTTCATAGTAGAAGAAAAAGACAGAGAACTATTAAATAATTGTGAATCTTCAATTATCGATAAAGGCGGTTATATTTTTATAGGCTTATGGGACAATGAACCTGTTGGTTGCTTTTCTCTCCTGAAAATATCTGAAGTTAATTTTGAGTTAGGAAAAATGGCCGTAAGCAAATCGCATCAGGGTCTTAAAATCGGACAAGACCTTTTAGTCTTTGCCATTAATTTCGCAAGAAGCAAAAATTGGAATACACTACTATTGTATTCAAGCACTAAACTTGACGCCGCTCTACATATATATAAGAAATTTGGCTTTAAAGAGGTTACATTAGAGAATAATAATATTTATCTTAGATCGGACATTAAAATGGAATTAATTCTTTAAATTAATAAATGATGATGAAGAAAAAGTTACTCCTACTATTATTGGCATTTTCCCTTTCATTTGCATGTAAGGATGCAAAGAAATCAGAAAAAGAAATAGATTCAACTTCTGAGAATGTTGAACCAACAGCCGACACTAATAAAATTTTGAAAACAAAAGGTGATGAAATAAAAATCACACCCATTGAACATGCTACAGCAGTAATTGAATGGGGCGATGTTATCATTTTTATTGACCCGACAGGTGGCACTACCGCGTTTAAAAATCAAAAAAAACCAGATTTAATTTTAATTACTGATATTCATGGAGACCATTTCAACAAAGAAACATTAGAAGCTATTGATGTTTCTAAAGCTGCTTTTGTAGTACCGCAGGCCGTAGCTGATGCAATGCCAGATGAGTTTACTGGGAAACTAGAAATTCTAGCCAATGGTTCAAGCAAAGAACTTAATGGAATATTAATAGAAGCGGTACCCATGTACAATTTAAGAGAAGAGGCCAAAGATTTTCATGTAAAAGGACGGGGCAATGGCTATATATTAACTATTGAAGGTCAACGTATTTATTTTTCTGGTGATACCGAAGATATACCAGAAATGCGTTCTTTAAAAAATATTGATAAGGCATTTGTTTGCATGAACCTACCATACACGATGACTGTTGAAAGTGCAGCTTCTGCAGTTTTAGATTTTAAACCTAAACAAGTTTATCCATATCACTACAGAGGTCGACCAGATGTAAGCGATGTTAAAATGTTTAAAAAATTGGTTGACGCAGGTAATCAAGATATTGAAGTAGTTCAATTAGATTGGTACCCGAATGAAGATTTCTAAATAGTAATTGGTATAAAAAATTAAAAAGCCCGCAATTGCGGGCTTTTTAATTATCGAATAAGTTTTTTATACTTAATTCGTTTTGGCATTAAATCTCCACCAAGTCGTTTCTTTTTATTTTCCTCATAATCTGAGAACGAACCTTCAAAGAAATAAACTTCTGAATTTCCTTCAAAAGCTAATATGTGCGTACAAACACGATCTAAGAACCACCTATCATGCGATATTACCACGGCACAACCTGCAAAGTTCTCTAAACCTTCTTCTAATGCTCTTAATGTATTTACATCTAAATCGTTAGTAGGTTCATCTAATAAGAGTACGTTACCTTCTTCCTTTAATGTCATTGCCAAGTGCAAACGGTTTCGCTCACCACCAGACAACATACTTACTTTCTTATTTTGTTCACTACCTGAGAAATTAAATCTACTTAAATAAGCTCTAGAATTCACTTGCCTACCTCCCATCATAATGAGTTCTTGCTCATCACTGAAATTCTGCCAAATAGTTTTCTCTACATCAATATTTGAATGGCTTTGATCCACGTAGGCAATTTTTGCTGTTTCACCAGTTTCAAATTCCCCTTTATCAGGTTTTTCCTCTCCCATGATCATTTTAAAAATGGTTGTCTTACCTGCACCGTTTGGTCCGATAATACCAACAATACCTGCTTGGGGTAATTTAAAATTCAAATTCTCATAAAGCAATTTATCATCAAATGCCTTACTTACACCTTTTGCTTCAATAACATTTGTACCTAAACGCGGTCCGTTTGGAATATATATTTCCAATTTTTCATCAAGCTGCTTTTGGTCTTGGCTCATTAACTTATCATAATTCTTAAGTCTGGCCTTTTGCTTGGTCTGTCTACCCTTTGCTCCTTGACGAACCCATTCTAGCTCACGCTCTAATGTTTTTTGTCTTTTAGAGGCAGTCTTATTTTCTTGCGCCAATCGCTTAGACTTTTGATCTAACCAAGAAGAGTAGTTCCCTTTCCAAGGTATACCTTCTCCTCTATCTAATTCTAAAATCCATCCGGCTACGTTATCTAAGAAATATCTATCGTGAGTTACGGCAATAACAGTTCCTTTATATTGCGCTAAATGATGTTCTAACCAATGTACAGATTCTGCATCTAAATGGTTAGTAGGCTCATCTAACAATAGAATTTCTGGTTCCTGTAATAACAATCTACATAAGGCAACCCTTCTTCTTTCACCACCAGATAGTACACCTATTTTCTTGTCTGGCTCTGGAGTACGAAGTGCATCCATGGCAATTTCTAACTTGGTATCTAACTCCCAAGCATTAGCTGCGTCTATTTTATCTTGTAGCACAGCTTGTTGATCCATCAACTTCTGCATTTTATCAGCATCCTCATAAACTTCTGGAAGACCGAACATATCATTTATCTTATTGTACTCGTCTAGAATAGCAACAGTTTCAGCTACCCCTTCTTTTACAATTTCTAAAACCGTTTTGTTTTCATCTAATTCTGGCTCCTGCTCTAAGTAGCCAACATTGTAGCCTGGAGAAAAAACTACATCACCTTGAAAATTTTTATCAACTCCTGCAATTATTTTTAATAGGGTTGATTTACCAGAACCGTTTAATCCTAAGATTCCGATTTTGGCGCCGTAAAAGAAACTTAAATATATGTTTTTTAAAACGGGTGTATTAGCATTCTTATAGGTTTTCGTAACCCCTGACATGGAGAAGATAACCTTCTTATCGTCTGACATAAAATTATAGTATTAAGTGAAAAAAATTTACTGCTACCAGTAGAATAAAATGTAGTCTGAAGGGCTGATTAGTTAAACTCTGCCTTTAAGTGCGTTAAATACCCATGCAATTGCAAAGAATCCTACACCTACAGAGGCAAAACCCCACCCGGCAACATCATCATAACGAAAAGCTCCTAAAGCAATTAGAGCAAGGCCTACAAAAATCATAATAAAAGTGGCCCACGCGAGCACTGTGTTCTTGTTCATTTTCGAATCAATTAAAATTTAAGCGAATTTCAAATATCGGAATTTTTAAAACATTTGTCCAATTTTAATACGGCTATTATTCAAAGGGAAACACAATTCCGACCTTATTACGCACAGTATCCATTATTTCAATTAAATCTCTACTATTTTGATGGCTCCATAAATCACTTTCGGTTTTCCCTGCATTTAGACAATTATGTACTTCTTCAATTTCATAAGTATAGCCTTTACCAACTTTACCAACCTCAACGACACTAGAATTCCCATCGATTTCTAAAGTATAACCTGAAGTTTCATGCCATCTAGGATGTACAAAAATTGAACCTTTACTACCAGCTATTTCTGCTTTCTTTTCTGAATTAGAATTAAGACCACTATATAAAATTGCTTGTGCTTTTTCATAATTAAAAATCATGCTTATTTGTACCTCAACTCCTGTCTTATGAAAATTTGCAGATGCCTTAATATCTTTAGGCATACCCAACATTAAGTAAGATAAAAATATCGGATAAATACCTATATCTAACAATGAACCACCTGCAAGAGCAGGATTCAAAAGTCTACCATTTTCGTCGCGGTCTAATGCGAAAAAAGCAAAATCTGCATGTAAATAACCGATATCTCCTATGGTACCATTATCTACAAGTTCTTTTACCTTTTTAATGGTGGGGTTAAAACGCGTCCATAGGGCTTCCATAAAAAATACATTGTTTTCTTTAGCCACTTTAATCATCTCTTCGACCTCACTTCTATTAACTCCCGCTGGTTTTTCACAAAGTACACTTTTACCAGCCTTCATTGCGGCAATACTTAATTTAGCATGAGTGGAATGTGGTGTGGCAATATAAATTACATCGACTGTTTTACTATGAAACAATTCTTCATAACTACCATAAGCATTTGGAGCTCCATATTCAGAAGCAAAAGACTGAGCTTTATCTAAATTTCTAGATGCCACTGCTGTTAATTCACCACCACTTACCAAGGCTAAATCTTTTGAAAAACTATGTGCAATGTTACCTGCCCCTACTATACCCCACTTAATCATACTTTTTGTTTTTGTTGCATGAACACCAAAATTAACTTCCTATCTTTATCCGAAGAAAAGAAAACAGAAAGAATGGATTTGAAATTCAATCAAAACGAAGATAGGAATAAGTTGTTATTATCAGACCTTAGACGCAAACTTGCTGAGGTTCATTTGGGTGGCGGTAAAGCAAAAATTGCTAAGCAGCATGACCAAGGTAAAATGACGGCAAGAGAACGTATTGATTATCTTTTAGATTCAAATTT
>CAXBIJ010000083.1:0-12121 GCA_963975675.1 uncultured Maribacter sp.
TGGTAGACCAAAATCCTTTAGGCAGTGCTGCCGGTTATGGTAGTTCATTTGCCATCGACCGTAAGTTCACTACTAAAGAAATGGGTTTTAGCACCTTAAAATACAATGTAGTTGCTGCTCAAATGAGTAGAGGAAAAGCTGAAAAGGCGACCGCTTTCGGTATTGCCAACATTGCTGCTACCCTATCTAAAATGGCAATGGATATTTGCTTATACATGAGCCAGAATTTCAATTTCATTTCTTTTCCAGATGAATTGACAACAGGATCGAGTATTATGCCTCATAAGAAAAACCCAGATGTATTTGAGCTTGTTCGAGGTAAATGTAACAAACTACAATCTATACCTAATCAGCTTACTTTAATCATCAATAATCTACCTAGTGGTTATCACAGAGACTTGCAGTTGGTAAAAGAAATAATTGTACCTGCTATACAAGACATGAAAGCGTGCATAGAAATTTTGACCTTTAGTTTAAAGGAAATTAGAGTAAACGAGAATATTTTGGACGATCCCAAGTATGATTATTTATTTAGTGTCGACACTTTAAATGAGCTAGTACAAAATGGGATGCCTTTTCGGGATGCCTACAAGAAAATGGGTCAGGAAATTAACGAAGGTACCTTTATTCCGAAAAGAGATATTCACCACACGCACGAAGGCAGTTTAGGAAATTTATGTTTGAAGGAGATTAATGATAAAATGAAAAAGGTTTAGTTAAGATTTAGGTATTGGTTGGCATAAATTTCAGTGATTTTCGTTCCAAATACTACTGATTTACTCGTATACGAGATCCAAAGCATTACTAAAATAAAACTATCCGCAGTACTGTACGCAGAACTAGGTTATACTTTTCTAAAATAAAGGTTTTTTATTTAAAAAAATTAAATATCCTTTAACAAGTTATGTATGAATTCTAATTTTTTCTTCACTGGCTCTGAAATAATAAATGGATAAGGATCATCTTCTCCCATTGACCGATTCATGCTATTTAAAGCATATAATAATGGAATACCAGTATCCATAATTTTATTAAAACTAGTCTCTTTATAAGGGTTGAAACTAGCATTCATCTTCAAGCTCTCTGTTGATGTAATTTTAGGATCGGTTTGCATTCCAAAATTATAGGCTGTCTCTAAAACATCTGTTAAATGAAGATAATGAGACCATGTTTCTGCCCAATCTTCCCAAGGGTGAGAAGATGCATATTTGCTTATAAAGCTTTGTTGCCAATTAAATTTGGGTCCATTATCATAATGTTTTTGTAAAGCATCAGCATATGATTCAGATTCGTCGCCAAAAACATTTCTAAAACTTTGTAAAACATGCTCATCATCACGAATTAATTTATCCCAATAGTAATGCCCCACTTCATGCCTAAAATGACCCAATAAGGTTCTATAGCGCTCAGCCATCTGCTTTTTAACTTGTTCTCGCACTACGGGATCAGCTTCTGAAATTAATAGAGTTACTACACCGTTATCATGTCCAGTCTTAATGTCTTTTGATGCTTTTGCAAGGTCATCTTTAGACAAAAAATCGAAACATATTCCGTTTTGATTATCTTCAATTTTACTGATTACCGGCAACCTGAACTGTAATAACTGATATACTAGTCTATGCTTTGCAAGTTCTATATGCTTCCATTTTTCTGAATTTTCCTCATCTAATAATTGAGGAATAGTTCTGTTTAAAGAACAGGCTAAGCAAAATTCAGATTTTAGAGAAGTTTCTACCAACCAATTACACACATCATGCTTATGGTTTGCACAATATACATAGGTCTTATTCTCTAAATCAGGTAATTGCCATTGATAAGCATTGGAATCTAACGAAACAATGGTATTGTAATAGGAAGAGTAGCCTAAAAAATGGCCACAATTTACACACGTATGATTTTTGAAAACAACCGTATTCTTACAGTTGGTACATTGAAATAGTTTCATATATCCGTTTGCCCTTCATTAGACAAGGACAATGTACTATTTAATCATTTTAAGGTTTATCACCTCTTGAGCGGTCAAATATCGCCAATGTCCTCTTGGTAAATCTTTTTTAGTAAGACCTCCATATACAACTCTATCAGATTTTTGAACCTTGTAACCTAAAGTTTCAAATAGGCGTTCTACAATTTTACTCCTAGAACTAAAAATTTCAATACCCACTTCTCGTTTAGGAGAATCGGCTATAAAACTTATATCTTGAACACGTACTACCTTTTCGTCGACAATCACACCTTCTTGAATTTTCTTTAAATCGGCACTACGCAATTCCATATCCAATACTAGATGATATATTTTACGCATACCGTTTATAGGACTTTTCAAGGTCTTGGTCATGCTACCATCATTCGTAAACAAAAGTAAACCAGTATGTTCTTTTTCTAATTTATCAACCGGCAGTAATTTTGACTTAGATGCGCTTGATATTAATCCAGAAACATGTCTTCTACCTTTTTCGTCACGAATTGTGGTTACAAAATCTTTTGGCTTGTTAAGTAATACATATTCTTTCTTAACAGGGTTCAATAATTGTCCGTCGAACTTAACCTCATCGGTCAATTTCACTTTATAACCCATCTCAATAATTGGCTTACCATTAACAGTCACATTACCTGCTGCAATATATATATCTGCATCTCTTCGTGAACAAACACCAGAGTTAGCTACATATTTATTAAGTCTAATTGAATTAGGATCTGATGGCTTACTGGGAGTTGCATTTTTCTTTATAGGAGCATTACCACGTGCATAGCTCTTCTTTTTGAAATTACCTCCTTGTCTTCCCGAAGATTTTTTCTCTCTACTAGAATCGTCCCTACTCATAACTATACCAATTTTGCACAAAGGTAGGAAATTGCTTTGCCGTTCAAATAGTTATATTGAACATATTAACAAGAACTATAGTATTCTATTTAATACTAGGTCTACATCAATTAGTAAAATACTGAAAACACCCCCTACAATTATCAGTTTTAAAATATTATGCAGCCAAACATAGTCCTTTTTAGTTTCAGCCCTCGATAAAAGAAAAATGAATAGCACCAATAGTAGTACACATATGGTGAAATAAAAATTCATATAACCTACATCGAACTTAAAAATAAGAAGTAGGGACGGCAATAGTGTTAACAATATTAAAAGCGATATGATAGTTTTAGAAGTTTTTGCCCCATAAATAATTGGGATAGTTCTATAGTTTTGGGCAATATCACCTGAAATATTTTCTAGATCTTTAATCATTTCTCGAGCTAATATTAAGAGAAATAAGAAAAATGCATGTACAAAAATGACTGTTTCAAAATTTCGATAGTACACGAATACTACAAAGAATGGCGTAATAGCCAAAGTTGCCGATATGAAATTCCCTAATAAAGGAATTTTTTTCAATTTATGTGAATAGAGCCAAATACCGAAAATGTAAGAAGAGAAAAAGAATACTGCCCTAAACGACACATAACTAGCTGCAATTACAGCCATAAAATTTAGCACAAAGTACGTAGTTAGCTTAAATCGCTGGCTTACCAAGCGATCAAGCATACTTTTTCTAGGCTTATTAATTAAATCTTTTTCAGCATCGTAAAAATTATTGATAATGTAACCTCCAGCGATTACCATTGCAGAAGCGATAACAATTACAAATAGGTTAACATCAAAAACTACTTGTCGCAAGGGTAGATTTGGCGACAATATATAAATAGATGCCAAATATTGAGCTAAAGCTATAACAAGAATGTTATATCCTCTAACCACCGAAAAAAGACTCAATACCTTTAAAAGTAAGAGCTTGTTTTTTCTATTAAGCATTTTAGAAATTTACTAGAAATTATAAACTACTTCGAGTTTGTAGTCTTTAAGAGAAGTTTTCGCCTTTTCAAAATCTTCAGTAAAACCAAGAATATATCCGCCGCCACCAGAGCCGCAAAGCTTTAAGTAATAATCATTGGTATCAATACCATTTTTCCATAATTCATGAAATTTAGCAGGTATCATTGGTTTAAAGTTATCTAAAACTACATGAGATAGTTGCTTTAAATTTCCAAATAAAGATTGAATATTACCATTAACAAAATCTTCAACACAAGCATCGGTATGTTTTATGAACTGATTCTTTAGCATCTTTCGAAAACCATCGTTTTTCATCTGTTCCATAAAAATTTGAACCATTGGTGCAGTTTCACCAACAATACCACTATCTAATAAAAACACAGCTCCTTTACCCTCCGCGTTTTGAGAAGGTATACTTGTAGATTCAATGTTATCTTTAGAATTAATAAGAATGGGTAAACTTAAATAACTGTTCAGAGGGTCAAGACCTGACGATTTACCATGAAAAAAGGATTCCATTTTACCGAAAATGACCTTCAATTTTAACAATTTCTCCCTTGTCAAATTTTCTAAGACCGTTATTTTATTCTTGGCATATTTGTCATAGATTGCTGCTACTAAAGCACCACTACTACCAACACCATAACCCTGTGGTATTGAGCTATCAAAATACATGCCGGCCGCTACATCTGCTTTTAACATATCTAAATCAAACGAAACCAAATTAGGCTCCTTTTTAGTCAGTTTATTAAGATAGGTAACAAACGCTTGTAAACTTTCGTTAGACTTTATTGCTTCTTTTGAAGCATTTGCATCTGATTTTAAAGCTCCTTTATAAAAATTATAGGGTATAGATAATCCTTTGGAATCTTTTATGATACCATACTCCCCGAAGAGAAGAATTTTGGAATAAAACAGGGGTCCTTTCATTTTAAAAACTGAGCAATTATCAAATGTTATTTATAAATATACACAAAGTTGAACGTTCCCCCTTTTTTTGATAAACAAAATTGAAGAATCGTTCATTTACTAACGGAATTTTAGACACAATCGTACATGAACAACCTACAACTTCTTAGCACCCAGACCTATTCGATCACAAATATACTGCCCATTTTGACAAAATGGCACCAACTTTTCTTTTATGAACGGAAAAACTACATCTTTTTCACTCTCAGGATATAATACGTGGACATTTGCCCCTGCATCTAACGTAAAACAAAGATGGGTTTTAGATTGCTCTCTAAACTTCCAAATACTATTTATAATATTAAGCGTGTTTGGCTTCATAAGTATAAAATAAGGACTACTAGTCATCATCATGGCATGTAACGTAAGTGCCTCACTTTCAACAATACTTATAAAATCATCTAAATTGCCATTTGAAAAAACGGTCTTTAATTTATCTAAATTGATATCTGCTTGAGCAAATCTATTTACTGCGTATGGGTGGCCATGCATTAACTCATGCCCAACGGTACTACTCACTTGTTTTTCCCCTTTGTCAACCAACAGAATAGTGTCGTGATAATTCTTAAATATTGGATGTATATCATAAGGGTATTTAATTCCGAAAAGATTTGAACTACCCTTTATCACTTTGCTCTCTCCCCATTGTACAAGAGGCCCTTCAATACTGCGACATGCACTACCAGAACCTAATCGAGATAAAAATGAGACTTTTCTATTAAAATACGCTTTTGTCATATTTTCAACAAAAGACCTTTCCATTTCCATAAAACAAAGGGCTAATGCAGACATTCCGCTAGCCGATGATGCAATACCACTACTATGCGGAAAAGTATTTGAGGTGTTTATGACAAAATGATAATCTTTCAAAAAAGGTAAATACAATTCAATTCTCTTTAAAAATGTATTTATTTTTGGCTTAAACTCATCTTTTTCTTCACCTTCAAACAAAAGGTCAAAAGAAAACTCATCATTGTTATTCTTCCTTTTTTTATAGTAAACTTTAGTTTTGGTAGCACAAGCAGCCAAAGTAAAACTAATGGAAGGGTTAGCCGGAATTTGATTTTCTCTTTTTCCCCAATACTTTACTAAGGCAATATTACTAGGTGAAGAATAAGTAACTACCCCTTCTTCTTTCAAGGTTGAATAGAAAGCTGGAATAAAATCTTTTTCTGTCATTGAAATTTCAATTTATGCAAAGATAGTTTTTAGAGCAATCAATTAAAATAATTCCTTATTTTAGAGGTAAACACCAACTAATTGAAAAGAAAACTCACCTATGTCGTTATTGGAATTATTATATGTTCTACCATTGGATTTCTGAGTAGTGTTGTTACTCAAAGTTCAGTGAATGATTGGTACATGACTCTGAACAAACCGACTTTTAATCCTCCGAATTGGATATTCGCTCCCGTGTGGACAGCTCTTTACATTTTAATGGGAATTTCTGTTGGATTGGTCTGGGCAAAAGGATTTCATCATAAATGGGTAAAAACCGGACTTTACCATTTTGGTTTCCAATTATTATTAAATGGATTATGGAGCATCGTATTTTTTGGATTACAACAACCCTTCTGGGGACTCTTAATAATTATAACCTTATTAGTAGTGCTTATATTAACTATGAAATGGTTTAAGGTGGTAAGCAAGGTCGCTGCCAATTTATTGATACCCTATTTACTTTGGATTTGTTTCGCTACCGTATTAAATTATAAAATATGGGAGTTGAATTAAAAAAATCTACTAGAATTTACTCACTACTAATTTCCAGCATTTTATTCATAGTTCTATAATTTCTGGTTGTTGCCAGAACTTTCAACTTACGCTCAATTAAATTGTTATTCAATTTAGCTTTACCATATCCTAGTGAACACTTTAAATATACACAATCATCTACAACTGCGTATGCTTCGTTTTCAAATGTTTCTTCGCTTAACTTTTCAAGTAATTCATTAGCCGGAAGGCTATTTAGCAGCACAAAATATATTTTATTTGCGGAAATATCCTCCTGAGAATTAAACGGATTTTTCTCTATTATTTGACTTAAGTCTTCAATAGTTTTTACAATTACAGGGACATCAAAATTAAAGTGTTTTTGAATTTCATTATGCAATAAAATCGCTACATCATTTGTTTGTGCAATTGAACTTTTAAACACAATATTACCACTCTGAATATAGGTTTTGACGTCCTGTAAACTCAATTTTTTACACATTGCCCTAAGTTCTGCCATAGGGACTTTTCTTTTTCCACTAACATTTATACCACGTAAAAAGGCAACATAAGTTATTAGTTTCATTGTTGAATTTTATTTAATTCTTGAACCACACCTTTAGCGGCTATAAATCCACCTGTCCATGCATTTTGAAAATTGAAACCACCAGTTATGGCATCAATATTTATGATTTCGCCTGCAAAATATAAGTTTGACAATATTTTACTTTGATAGGTTTTAAAATTAATTTCTTTCAAATCTATACCACCTGCAGTCACGAACTCTTCCTTAAAAGTACTTTTGCCATTTACTTGAAAAATACTAGTTGTTAATTGCTCTGCCAACATCACTAGTTGTTGCTTTGAAACCTCAGGCCAAGTTGTACTATCATCAATATGTGAAGCTTTAATTAAATTAGCCCACAATCGCTTGGGTATATCTAATACTTTTGTTCTAAGAACTGTCTTCTTTTCATCTTGCTTTACTTTTAAAAAGAGCTCTAAAAGTCCGTCTTTATGATATTCTGGCACCCAGTTCACTTGAATCTTGAATTGATAATTATAGTGTTCTAAAACTCTTGCACCCCATGCCGAAAGCTTTAATATTGCAGGTCCACTTACGCCCCAATGTGTAATTAATAGAGGTCCGTCTGAAATTAAATTAGCAGTTTCTAATTTTGCTTTTTTAGAATTAGCACCATGTTTTTTTTTCGGCATAACAGTAACCTCTGCATGGGTTGCTAAACCAGGAATACCTGAAATACGGTCGTCTTTAATATTAAAAGTGAAAAGTGAAGGTACAGGCGGCACAATAGTGTGACCTAATTCTTCAATATGCTTCCAGATTTTTGGGTTACTGCCCGTAGCTACAATTAAGTTTCTTGCTAACAGAAATTTTTCTGCAACTTTAACTTTCCATAGAACACCATCTTCATGCTGAATTTGTTCTACACCACTTACAGCACAAAGCGTTTTAACCTCTACACCCAATCGTTCTGTCTCGGAAATAAAACAATCGATAATAGTTTGCGAAGAATTACTGTCAGGAAACATTCTGCCGTCTTCTTCAATTTTTAAAGAAACACCTCTTTCTTCAAAAAAGCCAACAGTATCTCCACTAGCGTAGGTATGAAATGGGCCTAAAAGTTCTTTTTCACCTCTGGGATAGTTTTTGCTTAATTCTTGAGGGTCGAATTCAGCGTGAGTTACATTACAACGCCCCCCACCAGATATTTTTACTTTAGTAAGTACTTCTTTACCTCGTTCTAGAATAGCAATTTTAGTGTTAGGCCTAGCCTCTGCAACATGAATTGCAGCGTAAAAACCTGCCGCACCACCACCAATTACCAGAACATCATACATTAATTTACACGTTCAGGAAAATTAGTAATGATACCATCAACTGCTAGTTTTTTCATAGCATCTATATCTTCAGGTTCGTTTACCGTCCATGTATATATTTTAAAACCAGCATCATGTATTTGATTGGCTACTTCTGAATCTAATTTTTTAAAATATGGATTAATTGCAACTGCCTGCAATTCCTTTGCCATTGGTATTGCATCTATAGGATTTTCTTCAGTTAAAACCGCTATTGCCACATCAGTATTTAATTTTCTCATTTCCTTTAATTCATCCCAATTAAAACTTGAAATAATGAAATTCTCTGGCGACCAATTTTTTTTATTTATATAATAATTCATTATAAAATTAACCCTATCTGCAGTACCAGCCCCCTTTAATTCTATATTTAAAGCTACCTTATTATCGATAAGTTTTAAAACATCTTGCAACATGGGTATTTGATGCCCCCCATTTACGATCAATTTTTTCAATTCAATAATATTATAATCTTCAATACTACCTGGGCCATTGGTAAGCCTATCGACTGTATCGTCGTGGAAAACTACAATCTCACCACTTTTAAGTTTAAAAACATCTATTTCAATCATGTCAACACCTAAATCCATCGCTTTTTGAATTGATGGTAAAGTGTTCTCAGTTTCATGCCCCATAGCACCTCTATGACCAATAACTAAAGGTTTTTTCATATCGCAAGATAATAATGAGAGGAAAATAAATAAAAATGTAATTCTACTAAACATGTAATTATGATTTTAATTCAAAAATAAAGGATTCTAACGGATTTAGCTCAATTGATATATGACCTTCACCATTTTCGATTCTAAGTTTATTAATATGATTATAAAGAACATCATTCAACTCATAAGTACCTTCTATCAATTGCCAATGATTAATAATATCTACAGGTATTTTCAAGTCAAACGAGAAATGAACACCTGAATCAAAATTTGAAATGATTATTAACTTTTGATTCTCTACCCATCGTACATATGATAAAACCCTATGATTATAATTCTCTGTAATTTCTTTATTGTAAAAATGTATTTCTCGGTAGGCCCCCATCAACGCTTCACTACTAATAGTGAAATTTAAAAGTCTTTTATAAAAATCACGCAATGACGCTTCCTCTGGCTTTAATTGCCCACCGTCAAATTTCTTGTCATTTACCCATCTTTGGTGATTTGGCACACCTACATAATCAAATATAGAAGTTCGCGAAGCACTACCAAAACCTGCATTTTCTGCCGCTGGCTCACCTACTTCTTGTCCGAAATAGATCATAGTTGGAGAGGTGCTTATGGTAGCCGAAATTACCATGGCGGGTTTCCCTATTTCTGGGTTGCCAACGAATTCAGGACTGGCGATTCTTTGCTCATCATGGTTCTCTAGAAAATGAAGCATGTTATGCTCAATATCTTGCAATCTATTCTGTACAACAGGTAAATGGTCTGACCAACCATAGCCTTTCATTATATGCTTTAAACCGTCATAAAAATCAACCTTATCATATAAATAATCCATTTTGCCCTTATGAATGTAGGTCCTATATAAATCTGGATTGTAAACCTCTGCCATTATAAAGGCATCAGGATTTTCCATTTTAATTGATGAATTCATAAAGCTCCAAAATTCTACAGGAACCATTTCGGCCATGTCGTATCTGAAGCCATCAACACCTAATTTCAACCAATACAAGGCTACATCCCTGAATTTCCTCCAAGAACTAGGCACTACTTTATTCTTCCAATAGTTGTAATGTGCTTTATAATCAAGTTCTCCATAATCATTAGGCAACATATCAAAATCTAATCCACCATCTGGTCTTACACCATAATTGATACGAACGGTCTCATACCAATCATTCATATCGGGCTGAGGACTTCTTGAGCCATTACCGGTCCATTTTGCGGGTACTTCAATTAATTTTGAATCTGTCAAATTAATATCCTCACCACCTAATGGCCTATACCCATCTCTCCATTCAGGAGTCTGAAATTGCGTTCCTGGTATATAATAGAAATTGTTATCCTTTTGATACTCAACAGATGTATCGTCTCCAAAACCAAAATCAGAAACTCCTTTTGGGTTGGTCTTACCTTCATATCGCCTTGCAACATGATTAGGTACAATATCAATAATCACCTTAAGACCGACCTCATGGGTGCGTTTAATCAAAGCCTCAAATTCTTTCAGTCTATTCTTCGGATTAACTGCTAAATCAGGATTTACATTAAAGTAATCTTTTACCGCATAAGGAGAACCAGCTCTACCCTTCACTACGTTTGGGTCATCATTAGAAATACCATAGGCAGTATAATCATTTATTACAGCATGATGCGGAACACCTGTATACCATATGTGGGTTATACCTAAATCTTTTATTTCTGTTAGTGCCTTTTTAGTAAAATCTGAAAACTTACCAACGCCATTTTCCTCAATTGTACCCCAAGGTTTATTATTGGTATTGGTATTGCCAAAAAGTCTAGTGAACACATGATAAATAACAATCTTCTTATTCATTCGCCTATTTTGGTATTCTAAAACTTACTTTGGTTACTATTATCGTGATTATACAGTAACTAACTCATCTGGAAACAACTCTACTTTCTTACCATTTACTCGTATCGATACTTCTTTTGAGCCCGATAATTCGAAGGTGGTAGATTCTTTGGTAACATTCACTTTTATAATACGGTTACGAAAATTTACCTTAAATGAGTAAGCCTTCCATTGGTTGGGTATCTGAGGCTTAAACGATAATTTGTCATCTATAACGCGCATACCTCCAAAACCTTCAACAATACTCATCCAAGTACCAGCCATTGAGGTAATATGCAACCCTTCTTCAACTTCCTTATTATAATCATCTAAATCTAACCTCGATGTCCTTAAATAAAAATTATAAGCTTGCTCCATTCTTCCAAGCTTTGCCGCTTGAATACTATGTACACATGGCGATAACGAAGATTCGTGAACGGTAAACGGTTCATAAAAATCGAAATGTTTTTCAAGATCTTCAAATGAAAAATCTTCTTCGAAAAAATAAAAACCTTGTAAAACATCAGCTTGTTTTATATAAGGTGATCTTAGAATTCTATCCCAACTCCATTTTTGATTGATAGGTCTATCGGTTTTTGGCAAATCATCAACTTTCACCAAATCTTTATCTAAAAACCCGTCTTGTTGTAAAAACACCCCGAATTCTTTTGAATATGGAAAATACATATGGTCAGCAACATTCTTCCATTTTTCACATTCCCTATCCGTAAGTTTTGTTTTTCCTATAATTCTATGGTAATCATCAGGATAGCCATTTTTTACGTTTGCCAATTGGGTCAACGTATAGTTAATACACCATTTGGCCAAGTAATTTGTGTACCAATTATTGTTCACATTATTCTCATATTCATTAGGCCCAGTGACCCCTAACATAACGTACTTATTCTTGTCTTTTGAAAAGTTAACCCGTTGATGCCAGAACCTAGCTATACCAATCAACACCTCTAATCCCATTTCGGGTATATAGCTGTAATCGCCGGTATATCTATAATAGTTATGAATAGCAAAGGCAATAGCCCCATTTCTATGAATTTCCTCAAAGGTAATTTCCCACTCATTGTGACATTCCTCACCGTTCATGGTTACCATTGGGTATAATGCAGCACCATTAGAAAAGCCAAGTTTAGCAGCATTAGCTATAGCTTTTTCTAAATGATTATAACGGTATTTCAATAATTTTCTAGCTAC
>CAXBIJ010000084.1:0-12012 GCA_963975675.1 uncultured Maribacter sp.
GGCCCAAACCTATTATAAGCAAGCCTTAGATATTATTCCTAAGAATCCGAATTACGGTTATGCCATAGGGCTTCAGTTTCAAAAATATAGCCTTTTAGATATGGCGATTAGCGCTTTTGAAAAATCAATGAAGCTTAACCCTGCATTAGATTTTAATTTTCAATTAGCACGTATTTATGGCGAACAAGGTAATGTTGAGGCTATGTACAATTCGTTCCTGAATTTGGTTATAGGCGGTAAAACTTCAAAGTCGAATATTCTAAGGAGTATCGATGATTTCGTTTCAGAGAATCCTGACGACACCAATAACATTCTATTAAAAAAAGTGTTACTAGAACGAGCTCAGAAAAATCCTGATATTGTATGGAACGAATTACTTAGCTGGCTTTTTGTGCAACAAAATCAATACAGTAGTGCCTTCAGACAAGAAAAAGCAATTTTCAAGCGCATTAACGGTAGTTCTACCTTACGTTTAGAAAATTTAGGCGATAATGCTTTAGAAGCCAAAGATCACGAAACAGCAAAAGAAATTTTTAGCTACATCATCGATAATACGAACAATGACATCATCAAATTAGATGCAGAATTAAACTTACTTGATATTGAGTTAATGAAAGCCTCTAAAGGTCAATTAGAAACGATTCAAAAAAAATATGACCAACTTGTTGATATTTACGGTTATAAGTCACAGACACTTCAACTTCAAGTAGCCTACGCAAATTTTCTTACGTTTAAAAAAAATGAACCCCAACCAGCTGAAAAACTTTTAAAAAATAGTCTCGAACTTCCTTTAAGTGACCGCGGAACTGCATATCTAAAATTAGCTTTGGGAGACATTTTGGTATATGATAAAAAATTCAATGAAGCACTTATTTATTTCTCACAGGTTCAGCAAAAATTAAAGAATGACGTTCTAGGGCAAGATGCTCGCTTTAAAGTTGCTCAAACAAGTTTTTACAAGGGTGATTTTGATTGGGCGTTGACACAGTTAAAGGTTTTAAGAAGTTCAACTTCACAGTTGATTGCAAATGATGCTATGCAACTAAGTTTATTGATTTCAGATAATTCCTTAGAAGATTCTACACAAACAGCTTTAAAGAAGTATGCACGAGCAGATTTTCTGTCCTATCAAAATAAAACCGATGATGCCATAACTGCCTTAAATGATATTCTTGAAAATCATAAAGGTGAAAAAATTGAAGATGAAGCATTACTTAAGCAGGCAGAGTTGTATGAATCACAAAAAAAATACGACGAAGCCCTATTGAATTATCAAAAAATAATCACCTTTTATGGTCATGGCATTTTGGCCGATGATGCCTATTATGCTTTGGGCGAGCTTTACAGAAAAGTTTATAAAGACACCGCAAAAGCTAAAGAACACTATGAAAAAATAATTTATAATTATCAAGACAGTTATTATTTTCCCCAAGCACGAAAGAACTTTAGAGTATTAAGAGGCGACTCCATAAATTAAAAACATCCTCGCAATTATATTTAAGATACTGTTCAATTAACTTTGTATCAAACATTTGATTTTAAGTAAGAATCTGAAATTAACCTATGTACATTTATAACGTAACCACCAATATTGAAGAAACCAGCCATGATGCTTGGGTAAAATGGATGAAAGAAATTCATATACCAGAAGTACTTTCTACCGGTAAGTTTCTAAGTGCTAAATTTACAAAAGTATTGATTGAAGAGGACATGGGTGGTTTCACCTATTCCGTACAATATTCTGTAAAGGATAAAGCTACATTAGAACGTTACTATGAGGAAGATGCTCCTAGATTAATAGAAAGTATTCAACGAAATTTTGCAGGCAAATTGGTTTCCTTTAAAACAGAATTAGAGGTTGTAGATGAATATTTTGTTCAGCGGGCCACTGCTACACATTACTTGTTCACCTATGGCACTTTACAGGAACGAGAAGTACAACTAGGTGTATTTTCAAGACCCTTAACTGGTTTTGAAGATGAATTACCACTATATATTATTTCGGATACAAAGGTAGCAGACCTCTATCCAACATTACATCACACCGGACAAAAAGAAGATTGTATTAAAGGGCAAGTCTATACCCTATCTCACCAAGAATTGCAAAAAGCAGATATTTACGAAGGTGAGGCGTACGAGCGAATTCAAATTCAATTGGCGTCTGGCAAAAATGCATGGGCATATATTGCAAAATAAGCTCGGTTTAAGAATATATTATGGGAACGAAAAGAAAAAAGAATAAAGGTGATAAGTATGCTCATAAAAAGCATCATGAGAAAGGACCCGTAAAAGCCAAGAAACATTTAGGTCAACATTTTTTAAAAGATGAAGATATCGCCAAACAAATTGCTGATACCCTTTTACAAAAAGATTATCGCAATGTTATTGAAATAGGTCCTGGTACAGGGGTATTAACCAAATATCTACTTCTACGAAACAGCAATTTAATAGCGATGGATTTAGACACCGAGTCTATTAAATATCTAAATGAGACCTTCCCATTAGAGCATCCTAAAGCATTTGAAGGCGATGGCTCTTTTAAGGTCATTGAAGCCGACTTCTTAAATTTTGATATTCAAACGTTATTCGGCTCAGAGCAATTTGGTATAACAGGGAACTTCCCCTATAATATTTCTACCCAAATTGTCTTTAAAATGCTAGAATTAAGAGATCAAGTTCCAGAATTTTCCGGTATGTTTCAAAAAGAAGTAGCCGAACGAATTTGTTCTAAAGAAGGCAGTAAGGCATATGGTATTTTATCTGTTTTAGCTCAGGCCTTCTATGATGCCGAATATCTTTTTACGGTACAACCAGAAGTATTCGACCCACCACCAAAAGTACAATCGGGTGTATTAAGACTTACTCGTAAAAAAAACTTTCAACTCCCTTGTGACGAGCAGTTATTTCGTAGAGTAGTGAAAACCGCCTTTAATCAACGTAGAAAGACCTTACGTAACAGTTTAAAAACATTCACCCTATCAGATAATCTCAAAGAAGATACTATATTTGACCTAAGACCTGAACAATTAGCCGTTGAGGATTTTATAGCATTGACGAAGAAAATAGCAGATGATACCCTTTAAGCTTACAGAAGAACTTGTTACAAACATAGAACAGCTCATTGAAAACCAAAATGAGACTGAACTTAATTCTATGCTTGAGCATGTACATTATGCAGATATTGCAGAAATCATTAATGAACTTGATGATGATGAGGCTACCTACCTAATTAAATTATTAGATAGCGATAAAACCTCTGATATTCTTACTGAGCTAGATGAAGATATACGTGAAGCAATTCTAGGCAACCTTTCCTCAAAAGAAATTGCAAGCGAATTAGAAGAGCTAGATACAGATGACGCGGCTGATATTATTGGCGAACTACCTAAAGAGCAAGTACAAGACGTTATCTCTAAAATTGAGGATCGTGAACATGCTAAAGATATTGTTGACCTTTTACGCTATGCAGAAAATTCAGCAGGGGGTCTTATGGCGAAAGAGCTTGTAAAGGTTAACGAAAATTGGAACGTACTGACCTGTGTTAAAGAAATGCGGGCACAAGCTGAAAATGTAACTCGTGTTCATTCTATTTATGTTGTAGATGATGAAGATAAACTAAAGGGCCGTTTATCACTAAAAGATTTATTGACCACCTCTACTAAAACACACATTAAAGATGTTTTTATACCTAATGTAGATTATGTAAATGTCAATGAAGACCCTGAAGAGGTCGCAAGAATCATGAGTAAGTACGATTTAGAAGCCATACCTGTAGTTGATGAAATCGGCAGGCTGGTAGGCCGTATTACAATTGATGATATTATAGATGTTATAAAGGAGGAAGCCGAGCGCGATTACCAAATGGCGGCAGGTATTTCTAGAGGTGTAGAAGCAGATGATAGTATTTGGGAATTGACCAAAGCTCGCTTACCTTGGTTAATTATAGGTATGTTCGGTGGTATTGGTGCGGCAAGTATTATTAGTAGCTTTCAAGAAGTAATGAATACATTTCCCATACTTCTAATATTTGTACCCTTAATACAAGCTACAGCCGGTAATGTAGGCGTTCAATCATCTGCAATTATGGTACAAGGCCTTGCCAATAACACGGTAAGAGGAGAGATTTTAAATCGTTTATTAAAAGAATTTACTTTAGCATTAATCAATGGTGCGGCCATTGCTGCCATAGTACTAGTAATAAGTCATTTTTTCTTTCATACTAGTTACTTAATTTCAATTACCCTTTGTGTAGCCTTAATTTCAGTAATAATTATTGCTGCATTAATTGGCACATTTATACCTGTATTTTTAGATAAAAGAGGTGTTGACCCAGCAGTAGCTACTGGTCCGTTTATAACAACAGGAAATGATATTTTCGGTATTTTAATATACTTCTCTATTGCCAAGGTAATTTTAGGTATTTAAAAACGGCTCCTTCTAGTTTTAAAACAATACTACATTTCGTATATTACTATATACTTTTTTATATACATTCAGCCAGATATATGTATTCTTTAAATACTATAGGTTGTACTACTTATAGTACTTAAAATAGGCAGCACTTATGAAAAGCATAAATATTAAAAACAAATATGAGTTGGTAGATGCCTATTGGCATCCACACCAAATTGGTGTTGTAGATGATATGCAAGTATTGTTGGCAAAGTTAAAAGGTGAATTCGTATGGCATGCCCATGAAAATGAAGACGAACTATTTCATGTTATAAAAGGTACGTTGCATATGCAATTTAGAGACCGCACAGAAGTCGTGAATGAAGGTGAAATAATTATAGTTCCGAAAGGAGTTGAGCATTGCCCAATCACAAAAAACAATGAAGAAGTTCAGGTCTTATTATTTGAAAAACTAACAACAAACCATACGGGAAAGATTGAAACACAATTAACCCAAACCAATTACCCAAAAATATAATCCCCTAGTAAATGAAAGTATTACACCTAGATGTTAACCACCCACTAATTATTGAACAATTTTCTGAATTAGGTTTTCAGAACGATGAAGATTACACTTCCTCTAAAAAAGAAATTGAAAATAAAATTGACCAATACGACGGCATAATTATTCGTAGTCGTTTTAGCTTAGATTCCGAGTTTTTAGATAAGGCAAAGAACCTTAAATTTATTGGCCGATTGGGTGCCGGACTAGAAAATATTGATACCAAACATGCCAAATCGCTCGGTATATTTCTTGCTGCAGCGCCAGAAGGCAATCGAAATGCAGTAGGTGAGCATGCCATGGGTATGCTGTTGTCTTTATTTAATAAACTAAATACAGCTGACCGTGAAGTTAGAAGTGGTAAATGGGACCGAGAAGGTAATAGAGGCTTAGAATTAGAAGGTAAAGTAGTTGGTATAATTGGCTATGGAAATATGGGTAAAGCCTTTGCGAAAAAACTAATAGGTTTTGATGTTGAAGAGGTAATTTGCTATGATATTCAAGGTGGTGTTGAAGATGAGAATGCGCGTCAAGTTGGTATTATGGAATTTCAAAACCGTGCAGATGTAGTAAGTCTACATGTGCCACAATCGGAATCAACAATTGGTATGATAAGCTCCGAATTTTTAGAAAAGTTTCTAAATCCTATTTGGATAATAAATACCGCAAGAGGAAAATGTATCATAACCTCAGATTTAGTGGAAGCAATAAAATCTGGTAAGGTTTTAGGGGCAGGTTTAGATGTATTAGAGTATGAAAAAGCTTCTTTCGAGAATATGTTCTCAGATAATAATTTACCCGATGCCTTTCAATATTTAATTAACTCTGACCAAGTAATACTTTCACCGCACGTTGCAGGTTGGACAGTTGAAAGTAAGATTAAATTAGCCCAAACCGTAGTAGATAAAATTAAAGCAAAATTTAAAGCTTAAATGAAATATGAAGCCCATTCACCGAACGACTATCTAGACCAACTTCCTCAAGAACGTCGTGAAGTAATTGAAAAAATACGCGCTGTTATTTTACAAAATTTACCTCAAGGGTTTGAAGAACAACTTAGCTATGGTATGTTGGGTTATGTTGTGCCACATACATTATATCCGGCTGGTTATCATGTGAATCCAGAATTACCCTTACCATTTATCAATTTAGCGTCACAAAAGAATTTTATAGCGTTATACCATTCTGGCATTTATGCTGACACTAGTTTATTAGCTTGGTTTGTAGCAGAATATCCTAAATATTGTAAACTCAAATTAAACATGGGTAAAAGTTGTATTCGGTTTAAAAACCTAACCGATATTCCTTATACCTTAATTGCAGAATTATGCACAAAGATGACGACTAAAGAATGGATTACCTTGTATGAGAAAAATGTGAAGAAATAATGTACTTCGAAATATATAAAAGAGCTTAATCATGAAAAAAAGAGTTACAGGATTAGGAGGTTTCTTTTTTAAAACAAAAGACCCCAGCAAAGTAAAAGATTGGTACAATAAGCATTTAGGCCTAAATACTGACCAATATGGCAGTACCTTTTGGTGGAAAGATAAAGAGGGTAATGACTGCTCTACACAATGGAGCCCAATGAAAGATGATACAACCTATTTTGAGCCTAGCGCATCTAATTTTATGATGAATTTTAGGGTCGAGAATTTGGTAGAATTAATAAAGGTTTTAAAAGAGGAAGGTGTTACGGTAATTGGTGAAATTCAAGAATTTGAATACGGGAAATTTGGTTGGATATTAGATCCTGATGGTAATAAAATAGAGCTTTGGGAACCTATTGATAAAGCATTTCTATGATGTTCAAATATTTGCTACATTTAACAATACTATTAACAACCTAATAAAAACTAAAATGTCAGACGAGAATAAAGATTTAGGAGATAAGGCAGAAGATGCTTTCGATAAAGCTAAAAAATCTGCAAAAGATTTAGGCGACAAGGCAGAAGATGCCTTTGAAAATGCCAAAGACAAAACCGAAAAAATATTCGATAACGCTAAAGAATCTGCAAAAGAATTTTCAGAAGACGCAAAAAAAACCTTTGACACCAATAACCCAGATAGCGGTAAAACGGTAGCAATTATTGCTCATATAACTTTAATTGGTTGGATAGTGGCAATAATTATGAACAGTAGCAATAAAACTGATCTTGGTAGTTATTATATTCGGCAAACTTTAGGTATTTGGCTACTTGCCCTGGTACTTAGTTGGATTCCTATTGTAGGGTGTTTTGCATTTTTGATATGTGTTGTTCTAATAGTTATGAGTGTAATAAATGCCGCAAATGAAAAAAAAGTTCCAACTCCTATAGTTGGGGAGTATTTTCAGGATTGGTTTAAAAGTCTATAATATATTAAGTCGGGTAAAATTCTATCCGGCTTTTTTTATTTAAATTATTATCGTAATATTGCAATATATAAATATGACATGGGCATTACTAAAACACAAATATTCAATTTAGAGCAAAACAAATTGGCTGTTATCTTTAAGGTATTATCTAATCCTGCTCGTATTGCCATCTTACAATATATAAGTCAACAAGACTCTTGTATTTGTAATGACATCGTTGATGAAATCGGACTAGCACAGCCTACCATTTCGCAGCATTTAAAAGAACTAAAGAGTATTGATCTTATAAAAGGAGAAGTTGAAGGTAAGAAGGTTTGTTATTGTATAAATCTAACGAAATGGACAGAAATACAGACCCTACTTAATACCTTCTTCAATACCACTAAAAGCAATTGTTGTTAATTAAAATTTTAAGACATGAAAACAAATGAATTTCTAGCCTTATTAAACGAAAACTTAGATAAAAGTTTAATGTTTGAATACGCCCCTGGTTTACTGGTTGGTGCAAATTATCATATTACTGAGGTAAAAAACATTACCATAGATTCTGTTGATTGTGGAGCAGGCACCGATTTCTGGAAAGAAACTATTATTCAACTATGGGAAAGTCCCGAAGAACTAGGCAAAAGAGACTACATGGTAGTCGAAAAGGCATTATCTATTTTAAACCGAGTAGATAAAATAAAACCAATGGACAAAGATGTTGAAGTAAAATTCGAATACAGCAATGCCCTTTTTCATACTGCTCAGTTATTTGTTTTATCCTATCAAATAAAAGATAATAATCTACTACTTCATTTAGGAGTTGAAAAAACAGATTGCAAGGCTAAAGAAATTTGCGGCGTGCCAGAAACTAAAGAAGTTATGGAATCTTCTTGCGCACCAGGCAGTGGCTGCTGTTAATTATTACACCTATGAATAAGGTAATTATAAGAAAAATGTCAGCAACAGATTGGAACTCTGTTGCTGACATTTACAAAGAAGGTATCGCTACTGGTGTTGCAACTTTTGAAACTACAGTACCCGCATTTGAATCTTGGGACAAAGCACATATGACCTCTTGCAGGTTTGTAGCAGAAGACTCTGGCACTATCTTAGGGTGGGTGGCACTTTCACCTGTTTCTAGTAGATGTGTTTATGGAGGGGTCGCAGAAGTTAGCGTTTACGTTTCAAAAGCTAGTAGAGGAAAAGGTGTTGGCAAATTATTATTACAATATTTAATAGATGCCAGTGAGAAGGAAGGCATTTGGACATTGCAATCTGGCGTTTTCCCAACCAACCATAGCAGTATTAAAATACATGAAGCTTTAGGCTTTAGACTGATAGGTAAACGCGAACGTATTGGAAAATTAAATGGACAATGGATTGACAATGTTCTTTTTGAACGTAGAAGTCGTGTGGTTGGTATAAACTAAATTACTCCTTCTCAGGGTTTTGAGCTTCTTGAAGTCTCCTTTCCAATTCTGCCTGAAATTCTTCCATTACTGGTTTAACTGTGCTTTCAGGTAAATCTGCAATCTTAATGTACATTAAACCATCAACTGAATTATTGAAAAGTGGATCCACATTAAAAGCAACTACCCTTGCATTTTGTTTAATGTATTTTTTAATTAATACTGGCAACCTCAAATTACCTGGCTCGACCTCATCTATTAATCGGTCGAACTTATTTAAATCTGCCTGAGTTTCATCAAATACAAATTCTTTATCGGCATCATTAAGTTTTACTTTAAATTCTTTTTTAGGTCTTATATACTGCGCCACATACGGATCCCAATAATTAGACTTCATAAACTCAATCATCAAAGATTTCGAGAAATTTGAAAATTGATTACTAATACTTACACCACCAATTAAGTATTTATGCTCAGGAAATCTTAAGGTTGTATGTACAATACCCTTCCAAAGTAAAAATAAAGGCATTGGTTTTTGTTGATATTCTTTTGTTATATATGCTCTACCCATTTCTATAGAGTGTTGCATCATATCATATAATTCTGGTTCTACTCTAAATAAATCTTGAACGTAAAATCCGTTAATCCCATATTGTGGAAAAATCTCAGAACCCATTCCCATTCTATAGGCTCCAACAATACATTTTACATCATCATCCCATAGAAAAAGATGATGATAATACGAATCGAATTCGTCTAAATCGATTGCTTTATTAGTGCCCTCTCCAATAGCCCTAAATGTTACCTCTCGCTGTCTTCCTATCTCTTTTAAGATAAAAGGCATATCCTTTTCCGTAGCTAAAAATACTTCGTAGTTCTTGCTTTGCAACAAACGACAATCTTTCTCCCTAAGCTTCTCTATCTCACCTTCCATAACCTCTTTTCGTACGGCAGTTGCGATTTTCTTAGGTTGTTTAGGAAGCTTAAGCGATGTAGGTATTTGGTCTATTAAACGTTCTTTTTCATATGCATTCGACAAAATGTAGGTTTTGCGACGCAGTAAATCTGTATATTCTTCTAAACTTTCTTGATCCTTTTGGGTCGCGACAGAAATTGGTTGTCCTATTCTAACTTTAATAGGCCTATTTCTTTGGGTAAAAACTTGAGAAGGTATCATGGCAGTTCGAAATGAATCGCCCAATTTGGCCATACGATAAAACAGCCCACTATTCTTTGCATGAAAATAAATAGGAACTACAGATACATCTGCTTTTCTAATCAATTTTATGGCAGCCTCTTCCCAAGGTTTATCTACCAACATTTTACCTTCTTTAATCGTTGACACCTCACCAGCTGGAAAAACCCCTAACACATGACCGTCTTTTAAATGTTGGAGCGTATTCTTAAAACCTGCAATACTACTTCTTGCATCTTTATGTTCACTAAAAGGATTTACTGGCAAAATAAAAGGTACTAGAGGCACCATTCTCTGTAATAAAAAATTAGCCATTATCTTATAGTCAGGCCGTTGTTTCACCATTAACTTAAACAGCAAAATACCATCAATAGCACCTAAAGGATGGTTACTAATGGTAACGTAAGGCCCTTCTTTCGGCAATCTTTTATAATCTTCTTCAGGTATTTCGTAGTCAATTTCAAAATGCTCTAAAATAGCATCGGCATAGGCTTCGCCTTCTAAATGGGCAATTGAATCATAATACCTATTGATACCCGATAATCGGGTAACCTTTAATAAAATCCAACCGATAAAGGTACCGAATACCCCATACTTTGCAAGATTAATAGCCTTGGCAACTTCTTTAGCGGTAACTAAACCCATATGTTATCCTCAATTAGACTGTAAATATAGGAAAATAGCAGTACTAGCTTTGCTTTTAAACAAGGTGAAATAAAAAGGAAATTACTTTACAACTAGCTGTACGGTTTCTGTTCCTCGTTGTTCTAAAAGTAACTCATGACCATTTTGTAATGATTCTAATGATTTGGTATCAAAATGACGAATAGTGTATAAAGATACATTCTCATGATACGCCACCTTAAACTTGCTTTTCAATTGTAGAAGCATCGCGTCTAAACCTCCAAACTTATTATCTATACAAACCGAAAAACTAATTGCAGAGTTCTGAATTAGGTCTACTTTAATTTTATGATGATGAAATAACTTAAAAAGTTCGCTGATACTATCCTCTACAATAAATGAAAAATCGAGCGAAGATAATTTTATTAAAACCTGATTCTTTTTTACAATAAAACACGGCACTTTTGGCTCAATACCAATACCCTTACCAACAGTTGTTCCTTTATCCGAAGGGTTTACAAACGATTTAACGTGTAACGGAATTTCTTTTCTTTGTAATGGCTGCAATGTCTTTGGGTGAATTACCGATGCCCCGTAAAAAGCTAATTCTATTGCTTCTCTGTATGAGATATTGTTCAATAATTGGGTTTCCTTAAAATACCGTGGATCTGCATTTAAAACGCCAGGTACATCTTTCCATATAGTTACGGAGTCTGCATTTAAACAAAATGCCAAAATTGCGGCCGTGTAATCTGAACCTTCTCGGCCCAAGGTAGTCGTGAAATTATTATCATCACTACCCAAAAATCCTTGTGTAATATTCAAAACTTTTTGGTCTATTTTGGCAACATTCTCTTGAGTTCGTTCCCAATTCACCGTGGTATCTCTATAACTACTATTTGTTTTTATATAGTTTCTAACATCTAACCAATTATTTGTGATACCAATTTCTTTGAAATATGCGCTAATAATTGAGGTTGAAATCAATTCGCCATATCCCACGACTTGGTCATAAACAAAGTTGTAATTAGGTGATTTGTTCCAAACGAGAAAACCATTTATTTCATCAACTAGAATTTTAATTTCCTTGTAGATAGGATGTTGAGAATTAGGAAATAATTCTGTCACAATATCAAGGTGATAATCTACCATTTCTGAGATCTTCGATGGTATATCTTTTTTATCATTAAAATATGCATTAATAATATCTTCCATGGCATTTGTGGTCTTACCCATCGCAGAAACAACTAACAAAGTATTTTCATACCCAACCTCTTTTAAAACCTTAACCACATTTCTAACTGCATCAGCATCTTTAACCGATGCTCCACCAAATTTATAAACCCTCATAATCTATTTTATCTTATATCTTAATACAATCTATCTATGTTTACGCTATTGCGTTTAAATAATTTTTAATACCCGCTTCATCTAACTGTACTATATCCCAATCTCGCATTACGTTGGCTCCTTTACTTTCATAAAACCC
>CAXBIJ010000085.1:0-11995 GCA_963975675.1 uncultured Maribacter sp.
AGAAATGAAACGCTATACCAAACGGATTCATAATATTGACCGAAACATTAACAAATCTGCCTACCTAGGAGACCTTTTAGTAACAGGATATTCCGTCTTTAGTAGAAACAGAATGTTCGGCAATATGATTGGTAAAGGGTATACCGTTAAAAGTGCTCAAATGGAAATGAGTATGATCGCAGAAGGTTATTATGCCGCAAAAAGTGCCTATACCATAAAAGAGGGGTTTAAGAAAAAGGTTAAAACACCAATTATTGATGCCGTTTATCAAGTTCTTTACGAAAACAGAAACCCTAAGAAAGTATTTCTAGACTTGACCGATAAGTTAGATTAGCGTCTCTCCAATGAAAAATCTGAATGCTCTTTAATCTCGGCTTTTAAAATGCTTTTCCACTCTTCTACAACTGAATCATCGACCCCAAATCTTTTCTGAAATTCTTTTAATATAGGTTTCATCAAGGTACGAATGCTATCGATATCAAAATATAACCGTCCTGTTCTTCGAATAAAGAAATCCATTGGGTTCTGAACCATTTCATAATCTATACCAAAAGCAAGTTCTGCTATTGCAAGGCGAACATATTTATCTTTCTCAACAATTTTTGCGTAATTATCTAGAATCACCTCTGTCTGCTTTCCATAATTGGTTACTAAGAACCAAGCATCATGTTCGGTAAATTTATCTCCTTTTATTCTATCGTATATCTCTGCAATGTATTTTTTAACGTGTTTAAACTTTTTAAAATCATCATTACCACAAAGAAATATTTTCTCGGTAAAACACTCCTTTAACTTAATGTCATATTCCTCTTCCATATTTTTAGCAATGCGATCAACAACACGTTCTGCCATTTTTCTATAGCCGGTTAATTTACCGCCAGCAATACTAATTAAACCAGTGTCTGAAACAAAAATTTCATCCTTTCTCGATAATTCGGAAGCAGATTTACCTTCCTCATGTATTAATGGGCGTAGACCTGCCCAAGACGAAACAATATCCTCCAATTCTAAATTAATGTCTGGAAACATATTATTTACGGCAGATATCAAATAAATCGCGTCTGCTAAGTCTGTACGAACATTATCTTTATTGTCATTATAATTAGTGTCTGTAGTGCCTACATATGTAATCTTACCTCTTGGAATTGCAAACATCATTCGACCATCTGGTATATCGAAATAACAAGATTGTTTTACCGGTAATTTCTCATAAGGAAAAACTAAATGCACGCCTTTGGTAAGGTGTAACTGCTTTCCTTTTTTAGAATTATTTAAACTTCTTAATTCGTCTACCCAAGGACCAGCAGCACTAATTACAAACTTAGATTTAATGGTAAACTCTTTTCCAGTGGTTTCATCAGTAGCCTTTACACCTGCAACCTTTTCTTTATCATATATAAAATCATTTACCTTGGCATAATTCAAAGCTTGAGCTCCAAAAAGTAAACTTGTTTTAATATTCTCAATGGTTAAACGTGCATCATCTGTTCTATATTCTGCATAGTAACCCGCACCGTTCAGAATTTTCTTTGGTAAAAGAGGCTCTAACTTCATGGCCTCTTTCTTTTCTAACATTTTCCGTTTATCATCTCCAGTCACCTGCGCCAAAATATCGTAAACTTTAAGGCCAATAGAAGTTAACCATTTACCGTAAGACCCATTTTCGATTAAAGGAAGTAACATTTTTTCCGGCAATACTAAATGAGGTGCCAGTTTGTGTACAATTGCACGCTCTGAACCAACTTCTTTAACCAACCAAAAATCAAATTGTTTTAAATATCGAAGACCACCATGTATTAATTTAGTTGATTTACTACTTGTACCCGAGGCAAAATCACCTTTTTCAAGTAAGGCAACTTTCAAACCACGTGATGCAGCATCTAAAGCAATACCACCCCCTGTAATTCCACCGCCAATTACTATCAAGTCAAATTCATCTCCTTCTAAATTATCAATCGTTTTTTGGCGTTCTAAATTGGTAAATTTTATATTTTTCATCAGAAGATGTTTATTTAATTAAAAAGGTAAGTCGCAACTAAATAAAAAGAATTTTAGCAAAGTACATACCCTATTTCAATATCAAAGATAGGTGGAGCATTTCACTATATTTTGCTTGATAAATTATTTAATTGTAAAATTTGTTATTTAAGAATCAATCTTCTTCCCAACCTTTGCAACGCTCAACAGCCTTTTGCCATTTTTTATACAATCGTTTTCTTTTAACCCTATCAAAAGTGGGTTTAAAAATTCTGTTCATCGGACGGTTTTCATCAATATCAGATTGTTTCCAAAAACCAACTTGTATTCCGGCTAAAAAGGCTGCTCCCATGGCCGTTGATTCTATAATCTCTGGTCTGTGAACTTCAGAATCTAAAATATCGGCTTGAAATTGCATTAAATGATTATTGGCGCAGGCGCCGCCATCAACTCTCAGGTTTTTTAATTGAATGCCTGAATCATCTTCCATTGCTTTTAAAATATCTTTGGTCTGATAGGCAAGTGATTCTAAAGTAGCCTTAGCAATATGTGCTTTGCCTGTATCTCTTGTAAGTCCGAATATTGCACCTCTGGCATACATGTCCCAATAAGGTGCTCCTAGTCCCGCAAAAGCAGGAACTACATAAACAGGGTTTTCACCTTCTATAGAATTAGCTAAATCTTCAGTTTCTTTAGCATCTTCAATTAATTCTAAACCATCTCTTAACCATTGTATAGCTGCGCCTGCTATGAAAACACTTCCTTCCAATGCATAATTCACCTTACCATCTAATCCGTAGGCAATGGTAGTTAATAATCCATTTTTAGAAAACTGCGGTTCTTCTCCTGTATTCATCAACATAAAACAACCTGTACCATAGGTGTTTTTTGCCGAGCCTTTTTTGAAACATCCTTGTCCAAAAAGTGCTGCTTGTTGATCACCCGCTATACCAGCGATGGGTATTTTAACACCTTCATACTCGAAATTACCAAAATCAGCTGCCGATGGTTTTACCTCTGGAAGCATGCTTTTAGGTATGCTCAAAGCCTTAAGCATCTTATCGTCCCATTTTAAATTTACGATGTCATATATCATGGTACGAGAAGCATTCGTATAGTCTGTATAATGGTTGTGTTCTTTCGTCATATTCCAGACTAACCAAGTATCTATAGTTCCCATTAATAAATCTCCTGCTTCTGCTTTTTTCTTTGCGCCTTCAACATTATCTAAAATCCACTTAACTTTTGTGCCTGAAAAATAAGAATCAATAACCAGGCCTGTCGTTTTTTTAACATGCTCTGTAAGACCAATTTTCTTAAGATGCTCACAAATATCTGCTGTTCTCTTATCTTGCCAAACAATAGCGTTGTAAACTGGTTCACCGGTATTTTTATCCCAAACTACCGTAGTTTCCCTTTGGTTAGTAATACCAATAGCCAGTATTTCTGATGGTTTAACTTTTTCCTTCTTTAAAAGCTCTTTCAAAACTTCCATTTGGGAGGATAAAATTTCTTTTGGGTCATGTTCAACCCATCCAGATTTAGGAAAAATTTGTTTGAATTCTTTTTGAACCATTCCTTGAATAGCACCTGCATGGTCTACCAATATTGCCCTTGAGCTTGTAGTTCCTTGATCTAATGATATTATAAATTGCCTTGACATTTTAGTATAGTTATTTTTCTAAATATAGCGGATTTAAAAGCTATTTCAAAAAGGAAATAATTACACCAATTTCAGGAATTAATATGTATTTAGCACTTGACTTTTTAAAGTTGAAAATGTTTGCCTTAAACGAGCTGTTCTTTTTATTTTATAAACTCTTTTTCTAAAAAGTAACTAACAATGGCCTCTTTCATAAGCACTGTTTGCTCACCAGCCTTTAAAGGAGGTAATTCTTCATTAATAGTGTAATGCGGCCAACCATCTTCATCGAAAAAGCTAAACTCATAAAATCCGTAAGGCTCCAATAGTCTACAGATAGCTATATGCATTAAATCTAGTTTATCATCTTTCTTATATTTTCTGTGGTATTGTCCTAGTTCTTGAACACCTACCAAATATATAATTGCATCTAATTCTAAAGGGTCTCCATCCGAAAACTTAATAGAAAGCTTTTCGACTAAATAATCCCATCGTTCTTTTAATTGTATATCCCTTGCCATATTATTTATGTCTTGCTGCACTTATGTTTAGACATTTCAAAGGTACAAATCAAAGTTCTATATTTGTTAAAACACTTCACGAATGGGGCTTTTAGATATACTTCTTGGAATACCTTTAATTTGGGGCTTATGGAAAGGCCTAAAAAATGGTCTTTTTATGGAAATAGCCTCAATTGTCGCATTAATTGCAGGTATCTATGGAGCTATCCATTTTTCATACATTACTGGCAACTATTTATCCAATCACTTAGAATGGGATGAACGAAATATGAGTATTATCGCCTTTGTAATTACTTTAGTCCTTATCATAATTATCGTTCACTTAGCAGGAAAGCTTTTAACAAAAGTTGCAAACTTTGCCATGTTAGGACTTTTAAATAAAATTGCAGGAGGTATTTTTGGTGTGCTAAAAGTTGCCATTCTTTTGGGTGCTGCCTTCATTTTTTTTGATAGAATGGACAATACATTTAATTTATTAGATGACGAAACCAAAGAGCACTCTGTTCTATACCAACCTATTAAAGACATTGGAGCTTTAATTTTTAAAAACGTACTTAAGACCGAAGTACTACCAGAAGAAACACCTGAAGACCTTATCTCTATTTAATTAAATTATACGCTAATCTTATTTTTTACACACTTTATCGAATAAGTATTTTAGTTTCAAATATGCATTCATATTTTCTATAATATTACTATATCGATACCCCAATCGATAGAGAACTTAGAACATTCTCATCTTATCTTACCTACTGCGCTACGCCGAGAGGCTACAACAAAAAGACACTATATGAAAATGAGATTGCTTTTTGCGGTCCCTATCTTTTTATTGCTTTTTCTAGGTTCTTGCACAAGCGATTCTCTTGATGAGACTCCAGTAATAGAAGCAGAAAATGTAATAGCTATAGAGCAGGACCTTATGGATATTGTAAATGAGCACAGGTTGACCTTAACAATCAATGCTCTCGTGTTTAGTGATGTTGCCTATAAATACGCCAACATTCATACCGATTATATGATTGGTAAAGGAAGTATTAGCCACGATAATTTTAGCGCTAGAGCTACTAACATCAACTCTGAAGTTGAAGTCGAAATGGTAGCAGAGAATGTAGCCAAAGACTATAAATCAGCTATAGATGCTTTTCAAGGTTGGTTATCTAGTAGTAGCCATAAGAAAACAATGGAAGGTGATTTTACACATACAGGTATTAGTGTTAAGAAAGATGAACAAGGTAATTACTATTTTACCCAACTTTTTTACAAGCAATAGAAAAAATTTAGTCTAAAATATTCTCTGACTGTCTACAAAAACATCTATTTAACACTTTACATCAACATTTTATGGTTAATGTGATTTGTTTCATAGACTATCTGCCAAACATCATACTAAAAGCACATTTTTACGATGAAATCGATTCTACTTTAATCGATTAGACCCCACTCTCTCTAATACCGCAGCTTAACGATTTTATCGGTAAGGACAAAGAACTTTTTCATTGTATTGATAATCATGAGCATACCTTCGCATTATTATTAACTTAAAGTATGTTCCCCAACATGAAATTAGCTTCCCCTTATTTAGTATTAATCCTAATGTTAATCACATCTTGTTCTAAATACGAAAATTATGCAGGTTACAAACAAAGTAGTGATAATTTGACATCTAAAGTTACACTGATTTCCTCTGATACTCATAGTATTATTGAATCTGAGCTTTTCGAAATGATGAATATTTATAGAGCTAGTATCGGATTAAATGAATTGGAATTTGAAAGCACTACATATTACTATGCAGGTCTTCATACCAACTACATGATTGAAAATGGCATTACCAGTCACGATAAATTTTCTGAACGTGCAGAAAATATTTCAAAAAGAACCGGTGCAGTATTTGTAGCTGAAAATGTGGCAAGAAACTATGATACGTTAGAAGCAGCTTTAGAAGCTTGGTTAGACAGCCCAGGACATAGAATTAATATTGAAGGTAATTACACCCATTCTGCAATAAATATTAGACCAAACAGTAACGGAGACCTTTACTTTACGCAACTATTTTTTAGATAAAAAATAATAAATCTTTCAAAAAAGCCTTTGCAATGCAAAGGCTTTTTTTTTGCTTTAGTTTTAGGTAAGAGGCAACGGTTTATTTAACTTTCAGATAAAATTCATCAAATGAGTATTAAAGGACCATTCAATCTAAACAAATGGATTGAAAATAACAGAGCGCTTCTCAAACCCCCTGTAGGTAATAAAAACCTTTACATAGATTCGGGCGACTATATAGTAATGATAGTAGCTGGGCCGAATGCTAGAAAAGATTATCATTACAACGAAACAGAAGAGCTTTTTTACCAGTTAGAAGGGAATATAGAAATTCATATTCAAGAAGATGGCAAAAAACGAACAATGCAATTAGGGCCAGGCGACATGTATCTGCATCCTGCAAAAGTACCCCATTCACCAGTTCGTAAAGAAGGCTCAATCGGTTTGGTTATTGAGCGAAAAAGAGCAGATATGAATGTTGATGACGGACTTCTTTGGTTTTGTGATAACTGTAACCATAAATTATATGAAGCCTATTTTACCCTTCATGACATCGAAAAAGATTTTCTAAAACATTTTAAGCACTTTTACACTTCAAAAAAATTAAGAACCTGCGATAACTGCGGCACTATAATGCCTGTAGACGAACGCTTTATAGCCAAAGAAGAATGATGTTAGCTGCTAAAATAATTACAGCATTTGTTGCATTGATGCATGTTTATATTCTTTGGATGGAAATGTTTGCATGGACTACAAAAGGTAGAAAGGTCTTTAAAAATTTTCCTCAAGATTTGTTTGAACCTACAAAACAAATGGCCGCTAACCAAGGGCTATACAACGGATTTTTAGCTGCAGGTTTGTTCTGGGCATTATTGATTAACGATCCAGTTTGGTCAGGTAATGTTGCCCTTTTCTTTTTGAGCTGTGTTTTCGTAGCAAGTTTATATGGTGCAATTTCAGTCACAAAAAAGATTTTCTATGTTCAAGGTGTTCCAGCTTTTATAGGAATCCTGCTATGGAGTATCATAAAATTTTCATTGTAATCAATAGATTCGCAATAAGCATAATATTCTTCGTATTTTTGTAATAAATCTAACAGAAACCGCATAAAAAGTTATAAAATGTCAAAAATAGCAGCAGATTTTGGAATACATGATGCCCTAAAAAAATTGGGAATCAAAGATGTTAATGAAGGCACCTCAACAGGTTCTAATAATTTTTCATCAGGAGATATCATTTCCTCATACTCCCCAGTAGACGGTTCGTTAATCGCTAAAGTGAAAACAACCACTAAAGCTGATTATGAAAAAGTAATGAGTACAGCTACCGTTGCTTTTAAAGAATGGAGAACCAAACCAGCACCACTACGTGGTGAAATTGTAAGACAATTTGGTGACAAACTTAGAGAACTTAAAGAACCATTAGGCAAACTAGTTTCCTATGAAATGGGCAAGAGTTATCAAGAAGGTTTAGGTGAAGTTCAAGAAATGATAGATATCTGTGATTTCGCAGTTGGTCTTTCACGTCAATTACATGGACTAACTATGCACTCTGAAAGACCTGGTCATAGAATGTACGAACAATATCATTCTTTAGGTGTAGTCGGTATAATTTCTGCTTTTAATTTTCCGGTGGCCGTTTGGGCCTGGAATACAGCTTTAGCTTGGATTTGTGGTGATGTTTGTGTTTGGAAACCGTCAGAAAAAACACCTTTATGTGGTATCGCATGTCAAAATATAGCCTCATCAGTTTTAAAAGCGAATAATTTACAAGAAGGTATTTCTTGTCTTATTAATGGTGACTACAAAGTTGGCGAGCTAATGACGCAAGACAACAGAATTCCGTTAGTATCTGCTACAGGATCTATTCGTATGGGTAAAATTGTTGCTCAAGCTGTTGCAGCACGTCTTGGAAAATCATTATTAGAACTTGGTGGTAACAATGCCATTATTGTAACTCCAGATGCGGATTTAAAAATGACAGTAATTGGAGCAGTATTTGGAGCAGTAGGTACTGCTGGTCAACGCTGTACCTCAACAAGACGATTGATTATTCATGACTCTATGTATGACCAAGTCAAAGATGCTGTAGTCGCAGCCTATCAACAATTAAGGATTGGAAATCCATTGGATGAGAATAATCATGTAGGTCCATTAATTGATACAGATGCAGTTGCACAGTACAAGAAGGCATTAGAAAAAGTAGTGGCCGAAGGTGGTAAACTAGTTGTTGAAGGTGGTGTGTTAGAAGGTGCTGGGTATGAAAGTGGTTGTTACGTAAAACCTGCAATTGCTGAAGCCAAAAACAATTTTGAAATTGTACAGCACGAAACTTTTGCACCAGTTTTATATCTTTTAAAATACTCTGGAGAGGTTGAAAATGCCATAGCTATACAAAATGGTGTTGTTCAAGGTCTATCATCAGCAATAATGACCAATAATCTTCGTGAAGCGGAACATTTTCTTTCTGCTTGGGGAAGTGATTGTGGAATAGCTAATGTTAATATAGGCACTTCAGGCGCAGAAATTGGCGGAGCCTTTGGTGGTGAAAAAGAAACTGGTGGAGGTCGAGAAAGCGGCTCTGATGCTTGGAAAGTATACATGAGAAGACAGACCAATACGATTAACTATACCACAGAGTTACCATTAGCCCAAGGTATAAAATTCGATTTATAGCATAAATATTATTTCCTTTGCATGTGAACGCTTAAGCTGTTTTTCTATTCGATGATTCGTGAGACCAGCTGCCATGTAATAGGGCTTGGATGCCCAATACTACGAACATGCAAAGGAAATTTATTATACTTTTAATTTTTTTCTTCATAGGTATAGTATTTTCCTCAGTATTAAACTACCAAAATATTCTATTCATTCTGTCAAGAGTTGTACAGCTTCACGTAAATATTGTATAATCGGAATTCTTGTATTTCAATTTTAGGTATAAAAAAATCCTGTCGACTTTTACGAAGACAGGATTTTTTAACCAACTAACTCAAAACTTTAAAATGTATACTCAATGCCCAAACGTTGTGGGGAGAAATATACTCTTTAAATATTTATGTAAAATTGCAAATAAAAGTTGTTCAATACCCTACAATTTTCACCATCAAACCATATGAATGTATACTTGGCAAACATTTAAGTATATCTGGAAATTCACATAATCATTGACAGTAAGGTAATTAGGCCGCAATGTTTTAACATTTTTAAGATTTTTTTAATACATTGTAGGTTAAACCCTAAACATTATTTTCAATGACAAAAACAACAACCAATTTATTATTGATGTTGATTACCATTGTAGGTGGTACATTTTTTTACATAACCTGTTGTAGCGAATGCGGTGCAATAACTCCTGCAGAGCCAACTACAGAACAAGTAATCATCAAGGAACCCGAAGCAACAGCATACTCCTTTGCGATTGACGGTAACGGGTTTACCTACAGCACTACTGACAATTATAATTTTAATGTTTCCTCACATAATATTTTAATGCCCTTAAGCGAAGAGTTAACGAAGGGTGTTTCTGGTTTGCAAAGACATCTACAAACCAATGAATCTAATGTTGTTAACATTACCGGATATTATACTAGTGATGAAGAAAATAATACCGCATTTCCGAATTTAGGTCTTGCCAGAGCTAATACCATAAAAAATGATTTAGCATCTAAAGGTATTTCTACAACTCAAATAAATACCATGGGTAAGTTGATGGATGATATGATTGCCAAAGATGGCGCCTATTGGGGAGCAGCTTCTTTCGGCATTGAAGAAGAATCACAAAACGCAAACGATGATTTAAAAGCACTTTATACTAAAATTAATACAAATCCTCTAATTCTTTTCTTTAATACAGCAGAGGCTTCTATAAGTTTAAATGCAGTACAACGCCAAAAAGTAGCTGATGTTTCTAGATATTTAGATAAAGTTAATGGGGCTAAAGCCAATGTTGTAGGTCATACCGATGGTACTGGTAAAGCTAGCACCAATTTAAAACTAGGACAATATCGTGCCAACTTTGCGAAAGACTATCCAATGAAAAACGGAATAGCTTCCGATAAAATAGTTGCAACATCAAAAGGTCAAACAGAACCAATTGCAAGTAACACAACAGAACATGGTAAAAATAAAAATAGACGTACCGTAATCACATTAAATTAAAACATACACTAATCCTAAAAATAAGTAAATCATGAATTTTGAAAATATGAATATTTGGTGCTGGTTAATACCTGCTTTAGTTGGAATCATTTGCGGTATATTGGGCTATCTTATTGGTAAAGGGTCTACAAAGGTAGAAGATAATTCTACCGAATTATTAAACCTTAAAACAAGCAACAGCAAATTAAAGGCTGATTTAGATGCTTGTAACCAAAAAGTTATTGCTGCTAGTAAAAGTGTGAAACCTGCCACAGTTGCACCTAGCAAAAATCTTGATGCCTCTGCAGCCTCTTTTGCTGCTGGTGCTGCAACTAGTAAGGCTTTAGCCTTCGATGCTTCTGCTGCAAAGGCTGTATTTGGTAAGAATATTAAACAAGATGATTTAAAGGTAGTAGAAGGTATTGGTCCGAAAATTGAAGGTATGTTTAAAGATCATGGCATAAAAACATGGAAAGCACTATCTGAAGCGAGTCTTGCCGATTGTCAAAAGATATTAGATACTGGCGGTACAAGATATAAAATTCACGATCCTGCTTCTTGGCCAATGCAATCTAAAATGTGTTATGAAGGCAAATGGGAAGATTTAGCCAAGTGGCAAGAAGAACACAAACACGGTAAATTGTAATTTAGAATTCAATCAAAAAAAATCCCAATCGTAACTGATTGGGATTTTTTTATTCTATAATGCTCCATTTGCTTCAACCCATTTAAAATGGTATTGATCTTGTGGAAACTTCATGCGTTCTGCAATTCTTTCCAATCTTGCCGGAAGCTTAATTAGATAGTCACGTGCTTTTTCAGCTTCTTCATTTAATGAACGTATTCCTTCTAATTCCCAAAAAGCATTCAATTTGCCCAAAATATCAACATAATCTTGTGCTGTATACACCCCTAAACGTTGTGCACAATTAGAGAAATTTTCAAATGCTGAACCTATAGTACCGCCTGATTCTCTTAAAAAATGAGCAGGCATTACAATTTTTTTCTTCATCATTTCTGCAAAAGCAATCATCATACCTGATGGGTCTTCACTAAAAATAGTCTTCACAAATTCTCTATACGCCAAATGATGCCTCATTTCATCACCTGCAATTATAGTACACATTTTACCTAAAAGAACATTTCCTTTTTTCTTAGCCATTTGACCAACACGTTTATGCGATATGTTAGTTGCCAATTCTTGAAATGAAGTATATATAAAGTTCTTATATGGGTCACGATCAGTACCGATATCAAACCCATCTGAAATTAAGTGCTGTGTAGTTAATTCTACCTCCCTCATATTTACCCTTCCAGATAAATAAAGATATTTGTTTAACACATCTCCATGTCTATTCTCTTCAGCGGTCCAAGCGCGTACCCATTTAGCCCAACCATTAGTTTTATGATCACCATGTTGGTCAATACCAACTACATCCATTAACCAAGATTCATAGGTTGGTAAAGCTTCTTCTGTTATTGTATCTGCGACCATGGTAACCCAGAAATCGTATCCTAAATCTTTAGATTCTTCACGTAGTTCTTTTACTTCCTGCAAAAAAGTATCTTTTTCAGAATTAGGCAAAAAATCTGTGGGCTGCCATATTTCTTCAGGTTTTATTAAGAAAGATTCCATAAATCCCTCCACCTGTGGCTCTAATGCCTGCATCACT
>CAXBIJ010000086.1:0-11987 GCA_963975675.1 uncultured Maribacter sp.
AGAAAGTCCGCGAGGACTTTCGTAAGTAAGCTATAACTAGCAATGAATTATACACGGTGTTGCCATTACGTTGTTTTTATTCCGACTTATTTTTCAAATCGGTATAACCCTTAATTGCAATACCAGCACTAGCTATTGAACCAAATATTCCAATCAAATTGTTTCCAGAAAAAATTAAAAATATTCCTGCGATGAGTCCAATTATTCCAAGGGTTAATCCAGTTTTTGCTCCGTTATTTTTTACCATTTTTTTAATTTTAATTCCCTTTTGAGTTAGCAATTCCGCAACTTATTAAATTCCGTTTTCAGTCCAGTATTAGATTCCGCAAACGAGCTGAAAATTCCGACGTGATTTTTATTCCGTAATTGATTGAGAATTTAGTCTAAATTAGTTATCATTAGATTTTTTCGATTTTCCCATAACAATTATACCGTAAGCAGCTAAAATTATTCCAATAATTAAGCACGAAAATATTATTAAATTTGAACTTTTCATTGTCATTGAAACAATTCCAATTATTATAAATAATCCACCTACGCTTGATATTAAACTTCCTTTATTTTCGTTTTTATTGTTTGTCATTTTTATGTCTTTTTTCCGTTCAGATTGAGTTTCCGCAATGAATGGCAACGTACGGGTATATGTACAATTACATATACCCGTAAATATTATGATATATGTGTAATAGTATCTATATCTATTTTTAAAATTAGTTATGCTAAAGTGGTAGGGGAATATACTTTGCTTGGTTTACTGCAATATAAAGAAGATTGTGTTATATTTTCTTAAGGGTTTCCGTAAAGTTGTAAGAAAATGTCATTTAAATGTTAAGATGTTGGCATGGGCATTTCGGCTCCGCTCAATATGACAGTTTTTAGGTGTAGTGAGAGATGGTAGCATACGAGTTCTCGATACATTTTTTAGAACCGCTCTGCTCATCTAAAAAACAATGGAAGTGACACTATAGCAATGAGAAAATGGCTAACAAAAACGTATTGTCAGTTCGAGTGGTTTTAGGCTGAGAGCAACGAAGATCTAAAATTGTATCGAGAACAGGTTTGGTACACGAGCGCTTCTCGATACAAATTTTCTCGTTCCTCGTAAATTCAATCGAAGTGACCATAATACTTTGAGCGAACAGGCTAAAAAGATTTGAATGTGAAATGCCACTACAATTACTTTTTAGCATCTACCAGCTTCTTAGTATCTGCAAATTGCAGAAGGACACTTGATTTTTTTGTAACTATTAATTTGCTTCATTGCTCATAGTTTCAGGTTTAGGTATTGTTATGATATATAAAACAACCAGTAGTGTTGCAAATGCAGAAACTAAAAAAGTAATTGTCGCACCAAACTGAAACCAAATAAGTCCGGCTAATGAGCTAGCTATCATGGTGCAAATACTCTGAAATCCTGAAAATGTTCCAATAGCGGTTGCCGTATCTTTTTTGTCGGTGATATTTGAAATCCATGCTTTTGAAATTCCTTCAGTTGCAGAGGCATAGATGCCATAAAGAAAGAACAGCACGAAAAACATAACCACATTTGTATTCGCTGACATACCAAAATAGACCACTGAAAATAAAGCAAGTCCGATTACAAACACCTTTTTCAATCCGATTTTGTCGGCAATAATGCCAATGGGAAAAGCAAATAAAGCGTAAATGAGATTGTAAAAAATATAAACGCCGATGACCATCGAATCATCAAGTCCCGATTCTTTTGCTTTTAAAAGTAGAAAAACGTCAGAGCTATTGAAAAGTGTAAAAGCAAGAAGCCCTATGACTAATTTTCTGTAGGCTTTTGGACTTACTTTCCAATACGTAAGAAACGAAAAAAACGGTGTAGTAACTTTTGGTTTATGGTCATTAACTTTTTTCTCTTTCAATAAAAATGTGGCCAATACGGCAAGCATGCCAGGTATAAAAGCAATGAAAAAAAGTGTTTTGTAGTTCTCTGGATAATAATATAAATAAAGCAAGGCTAAAGAAGGGCCAATTACCGCACCCAAAGTGTCCATAGATCTGTGAAAGCCAAAAACTTTACCTTTAGTTTCAGTTGTTGCTTCATCTGAAAGTATGGCATCTCTAGCACCTGTTCTAATACCTTTTCCGAAACGGTCAATAGTTCGAGCAAAGAAAATCCAAAGTGGAAAAATAAAAATAGCCATCATTGGTTTCGAAATTGCACTAAACGCATAGCCTAGTTGTACGAATGGCACTCTTTTTCCTGAATTGTCTGAACGTTTACCGAAATACCCTTTGCTTAAACCTGCTGTAGCTTCTGCAACACCTTCAAGTATTCCAATAAGCACAATAGAAAAACCAATCGATTTTAAGTAAATCGGCATAATCGGATATAACATTTCGCTGGCTGTGTCTGTCAACAAACTAACCAATGATAAAATCCAAACGGTCTTTGTTATATACTTCAATTTATAATTGTTGAATTCGGGTTTAATTTTTCTAATTAACGATAATACCTGTATGTAGTAATACGTACTTATATCACCCTAAATCAAGAAAAATTGTATAATTACATATCTCTATTTAAAAGCTAACAACACTAAAGAAGTAGGGGGAGTGTACTTTTTTTTGGTCTACTGCAAGGTAAAGAAGAATGTGGTATGTTTTTTATGAGGTTTCTTAAAATGGAAAGATGAGCACTTTTTTGGATACGAAAAGGATTTGGGAGTTTTTAGCGGTTTTGTGGGAGATGATGACACATAAATTCTCGATACCCTCCTTAACGGCAGGCAGATTTATTTTAGATAAGAAATGACAACCGAAGTATTGGAAAGAAGTTTATCATTGGATATGGGTTGGTTTTGATAGCTAAGGTTGTATTTTATTCTAATTTTTTAAGGTTTTAGTTCGTTTATTCATCCACTTCATGATAAAATAGACTACACATATAACCGCAATAAAGATAATAGTCGATAGTATTTCCCATGTGCTTAAACTGGTAAGTAACCATAGGATAGAAACAATGCCAATACTAGGAATAATCAATCCGCCTGGCACTTTAAATGTCTTTTCAGTTGTCTCTTGTTTTATACTTCTCATTTTAATAGTGGCGATAATAACCAACAGGTAAATTAGTAAAATGGCGGCACTTGCTAATATGGCCAACTGTCGAAAACCACCAGAAATAGAAAAAATAAAAATTAGTCCTGCAAAGCAGATTATAGACCAATAAGGTGTGGCATACTTTTTATGAATTTCGCCCAGAAATTTCGGAAACAAACCATCATTGGCACCAGCATATAACACACGGGGTGTATTTAAGACATCGGTGCTAACTGAGCCAAAAGTAGAAATTGCTGCAGCAACTAATAGTAGTGTACTTCCTACGATACCAACAATACTTTGGGCAACTGCTGCTAATGGAGCTTCTTTAACTGAAAGCATTCGTGGTCCTAAAATACCTTGAGTTACTATTTGTATGAGCAAGTAAATGATAATCACCGTACCACCGCCAATTAAAATACCCCACGGAATCGTTCGTTGAGGATTTTTAATTTCTCCGCTTGCCCCTAGTGCGGTTTCGAACCCTGCAAAAGCAAAAAATAATATTAGGGCAGTATTGCCAAAAGTCGAAACAGAGGGTAAATGTTCCCAACGGAGGTTTTCAGGATTAATCATCGAGAAACCGAAAATGATGATACCAAATAGGGGTAATAATTTTATAATGGTAATCCACTTTATTAAAGTAACCCCCTGCTTTGCGCCACGAATATTGGTGATGACCAAAAAGCCGAGAAGTACAAAAAAGAATACACCACGTATCCATGGGTTTGAGAACGCAGGTGAAATTACGGCAAGCGAATCGGCAATAATATTCATTAATGCAGCGCTGCCTAAAATACTCCATCCAAAAATAGCTAGCCAGCTTACGATAAACCCAGCTAAATCTCCGAATGCTGCCGATACATAAGCATAACTGCCCCCTGTAGTGGTAATGCGAGAGCCAATTTCAGCATAACAAAGCATTATAGCAGCCATCATTATACCACAAAATAGATAGGCATATACACTAAATGCACCTAGTTCAATACCAATAATTGCAGGTAGTGCAAAAATACCTGCGCCAATGGTTATGTTTACAATGTTAAGTGACAAGCCAAATACACCAACTACACGTTTTAATCCTTTATCCTTATTTGCTTTGTCCATAGATGATTGCGGTTAGTTATATTCAATAAGCGTGTATCGTGACTGTAGGCCTTTTTGTACCCCTTCTACCACAAACTCATCTTCACGTTCTACTTTATCTAAAAGAGCCCCTGCACCTGCATTCATTTTTGTTTCATCATACACATAGGTGATAAATGAAACTTTAGTTTTATTGATACTCAAAGGCTTAATAATATTTATTGATAAACCCCATGGATAGAAATTGAACATCATATTCGGGAATATCCAATAATAATAGGCAGCCACATTTTTACCGTAATCTACATGCCCTTCTGGTAAATAGAAAACTTCTTCGCCACCTTCAGAATACCCAATTTGAAGATTTACATGATCGTATAGTTCGGTGGTATATTTACCGTAATCTAAAACAGCATTTAAATCTTCATGAACAAATGGAATATGAAAACCTTCTAAATAATTATCGCAATACAGTGCCCAGTGACAATTGACGATATAATCTTTGTTTAAAGTTTCATTTAATTTAAATTCATTTAGCGGCAAAAAGCCAATTCGTTCATTCATCACCTCAATTACTTCAGAAAAATCGAAGGCAGGATCTAGTCCAACAAATAAATGAGTGCCTAATTTTTTAAGGGAGAATTCGTGGAGGTTATCGCACGGTCTGGGAAAGTTTTCAGCCTCATTAAATTCGGGCATTGATTTGAATTTGCCATCAAGCCCAAATCTTCTTCCGTGGTACATGCACGTTAAGTTTTTAGCTTTACCTGGATTATGAATTACCAAGTTTCCACGGTGTGTACATACATTGGATAAACATGTTGTTTTATTTTCTTTATCACGAACAACCAATAACGGTTCTGTTAAATAATTATCTAGCAATACAAATGGATACACACTTTCGGTTAAAGGAACTAAGGTATTTTCATCACCTATCCATTGCCATGATTTTACAAAAACATTTTCTTTCAATTTGTCAAATACCTCTTGACTTTTGTAAAAATGGGCAGGTAGCGTTTCTGCTTTTCTTATATCTGCATCTATATAAAACTTATCCATATTATTTATGCTTTATTGCTTTTAACCCTACATGAAAAGGCACGTTTGGGCGGGTTGGAAAGTAGGTTTTTTCGAAAGAATTTGATCATAGTACCCACCCCTTTATCCCCTCGATGGAGGGGTTAAGGGTGATATATATTATTCCATTTTTTTACCATTCAACTCCTGTCCGTTTTGAAATAAGGTTAAACTCTCAATTTCTCCATTTTCATCTTTGATGAAAATAATTTGGGCAGGTACTACTTTCAAGTAAAATTCATCATTTGATTTCGGATAAATATCGGCTATTGGCTGCCCTGTTGCCTGCGCTTTCATTTGTGTGCCTTCTTTAGTTATGGTGATTTTAAATGAAGGCATAAGTTCGTAAATGCCTATGTAACTTTCTAATATAGCTTCTGGTACAACATTCTCTTTTACTAAGTCGTTAGTGTCTACACCTAATTTTTTAAGCATATCTATTCCGATTTGATTTGCAGGATTTATTTCTACCGATTTTTTGTAGTTTGTAATAGCACCTTCTGTATCATCTAACTTCATAAGTGCTTCGCCATAACTGTCGTATACATTAGAGGATTTTGGAAAAGCATCGATGTTTAGTTTAAAAACCTGTGCAGCTTCTTCAACGTTATCATCACCCATAAGTTGGTAACCGATTTGGTTCATTTCATTTTCGTTCAACTCGAAATTATCATTTTTTTTGTTCGTGTTATAATGAGCCAAACCTGCTTTAATACCTTTAGTTTTAATCACATTCAAAAAATCATAAGCAAGAGATTTTTTAGGAATGTCATATGTTTTACCATTCATAATACCAATAATAGAACGTGTCATTTCACCTAGCGGTGCGCCACCAGAATTATTTAAGAGTACCACCAAAGATTTATTTGATGGTGAACGCGAAATAATGGTATTAAAACCATTGATACCGCCACCATGAGAAATTACTGCTATGCTATCGGTGGTATTTCCTATGGACTCATTACCAACCATCCATCCATAAGCATACTGTAAATTACCAAAGGCAGGTATGTAGGGTTTAAAGTATAGATCCATATATTTTTGAGGCAGTAGCGTAGTGGTATATAATGCTTGGTCCCATAGGTATAAATCTTCAACTGTAGCATATAAAGAGCCCGCAGCATAAGGAATAGACATATCTAGATAAGCGGAGTTGACAAAGCTAGTTCCATTTTTTTCGTAGCCTGTTGCCCTATTCTTTAAAATATCATTATGATTATCATACCCTGAATCATGCATAGCTAAAGGTTTAAATATCTTTTCGTTTAGCATTTCTTCATAGGTCTTACCAGATAGTTTTTCTATGAGCACGCCTAAAAGAAAATACCCAGAATTACTATAGTTGAATTTTTCACCCGGAGTGAATTCTAATTCTTTGTCATCAAACTTTTTTACAAATTCAGCTGGTGTATAAGGGTTACGACTATCATCTTTAAAAAAACCAGGAAATGCCGTATAGTTGGGTATGCCCGAAGTATGGGTCAATAAATGATGGGTTGTTATTTTATCTCCGTTCTTTTTAGGGTAATCAGGCAGATATGTGGTTATGGGTGCCTGCAAATCTATTTTACCTTCAGCAACAAGCTGCAACATAAGCATGGCCGTAAATTGCTTTGAAACAGAACCTAAGCGATGTTTGGTGTTTGGCTTATTCGGTATATCCCATTCCATGTTCGCCATTCCGAATCCTTTTTTATACACCACCTTACCTTGGTCGGCAACGAGTACAGAGCCGTTAAATTTGCCATAATCAACATATTGATTGAGCAATTCATCAAGCTTTTCGGTTTTGCTTTGTCCGAAACAAAAGGTAGTAGAAATCAATACCGTTAAAGCGCCAAAAATGATTGTTTTGAGATAAGATTGTTTTGGTGAATTCATGAGATTTTTTTTGAATTTTATTGTGCTAAAACACGTTGTCCTTGGTGTTTGTTCTACCTAACCGAATATGAAAAAGCGAAGGGTACCTAATACATATACTCTCAAATAACAAGAAATATAGTTAACTAGTGCCAGAATCTTTTTAATAAGATTAGCTACGCTAAAGCGTTAGGGGTGTGTACTTTGCTTGGTCTACTGCAATATACAGAAGTTTGTAGTATTTTTTCTTATGTCATTGAAATTCAAAGAAGAGCGTTTCTTTTTAATAGGAAAATGATAAAGATATTTCTAAAAAACTATCTATATGCCACTTTACTTGTTATTGTTCTTTGGCACCTATCCCAGATTTATCAGTTATAAAAGTTTGAACGATTATTAATTGATTTTCATTAACTCTATATTCTTGAATTCTATAGGATGACCTTCTGCTTGTAGTGCGATATAACCCTCCCTAATAATTTTGGGATAACCATTTTTCATGAGCTCTCGAGCAAATTCATCAGAGTCATCATATTGTGGGTTGGAGTATTGCAGTACTATCTGGCCATTAATTTTATGAATTATTTTTTCACTGCCTTTAACCTCAATCTCCATCTTTACCCAACTACTATCATGTATAGCAGGATAGATTGAATTGGTACAATGTTGTGTAATTAAACTGTCATTCATAACGATATGTGTACCTGCGGTGCATACGTTACCTGTAAACCGTTCTGTTTTACCATCACCCCCAAGTATTTGGGCTTCAACGGCAACTAACAATGTTTGGTCTATTGGAAGTTCAGAAGGATGCGGAGAATGGTATTTGATGCCACTGTTTTTAAATGCCCAATCTGGCGAACCAGGAACCGCCTCGCCTAAAAAGCGATACGCTAACCGTAACCTGTAATGCGAAAGCTTTTCTTTATAAAAAATATGACCAAAATTGTTATCAAAATTGTCGTATTCATCATAAGAGACTATCAACTTACCATCTTTTGCTTGAAAGGTGTTCAGGTAGTTTTTTCCATACACCTCACCTGTAAACTTTGGCGACCATCCCGTTAGGTCCTTACGATTAAAAATTGGTGTCCATTCACTATCCTTTTTCTGATTACAAGAACTAGATAACATAAATACCATTATTATAACCGTGTAAAACAGCTCTTTAGACTTCTTCATTTTATTTATCCAAATTAGCTTTTAAGTACTTTTTTAAATTCAGAGTTTATTTTCAAATGACGGCTAACAAACGGCTACTTGCTAACGACATAAAATTCGTCCCATTGAAGAGTTTCGTACCCTTGGCCTTCTTTGAGACTATTTTTTGCCATGGCTTGCCCCAAAATGTGCACCGGTATACCTCGGTATTTTCGCAAATTTCCTAATAGTAACGGTTTTAATAGGGGCCACACTTTTAAGGTAACCGCTTGTCCATTCCCGTATCGATTCGTTGGCGTCAGAATCATAGAGGGTTGAAAAATACTAAGACGATCAAAATTCAATGCTTTTAGTGCTTCTACTAGTTCGCCTTTTGTACGCAGATAAAAGGAGGCTGATTTTGGATGACTACCTACAGAGGCTAATAATTCAAAATGTGCGATGCCTCTTTCTTTACATTCCTTTGCAAAATCAAGTACCGCTGTTTTATCAATTTTTATAAATTCTTCTTTACTCACTTTCGTTGGTTGGCCAACGCCTAAGGTACAAATAGCTGTGGTGTGCCCTTGTACATAGTTTTTGTACGAACTGGGGTCACTTACATCTATTTTGTGTTGATGAACACTACCGGTTTTTACAGTTGATATAGGGTTTCTACCCAACAATGTAATTTGCTGTATGGTTTTGAGTTGCAGTAATGTTTTTAAGGTTGCTGAACCGACAGCCCCACTTGCGCCCAGCATTACAACCGAGACTAAATTCGATTTTAAGGTCATGGCTTATTTTTTAGTTTTGAGCTTATGCTAAGTTCGCTTATTTCTTATGCCTTTGGGTTAATTTAGAAAAGGTTTTTTTGTCAAATCTATGATGTTTTTTGAAATGCTATTTTTCATAATGCTGGTTTAATTATGGTACACTTAAGTATGTAGGTGCCATTTCACATGTTCATTACTATAGAGTACGGATAGATATTGTTTATTTATCTCTATGTTAATTACTTACGATAATGTTTTTGGGGGAATGTAATTATGTGGTTATACTACAATATACTAAAAATGAGGTACATTTTTGTCAATAAATGCTGTAAATATGTAAAAAACCTCCATTTAGAATTCCCTAGATGGAGGTTTTTATTTTATGAGTGGAAAGTCTCTAATTATACGAATAGTAGTATTGTAGTTAAGACTATTCCCCCTAGTGTAAAATAAAGACCTTTTTTAAATACAGAGGTTTGTGGCATAAACATCCAGAAAGAAGAAATGACAAAAAACAATAATGAAAGTCCGAAGAAAATATTCAGCCAATATACTGGGCTGTCTGTAGTAGCTTTATGTAAATGTTCCATCTTACTTAAAATGATTGGGAGCTCCATTTTTTTTACGGCCGCCATTCCTGTTTTGGTATTATACTCGCCTTGTGAAAAATAAATAATATCACCCTCTGTTCGCTCAGGTTTTACCCCGCCTTTAATACGTAAAGCGCCACTTAGCTCACCTACTTCTAGGTTAGGCTTCAATTGTTGCTCCATTATTTTTTCACTCTTTAAAAAATCGGTATTTCTAAATATCATAAGGATACCACTAATGGAATACATCGCCATAATACCTGCTAGGAAAAAGCCTAAATAGCGGTGAATAATTCTCATGCGTAATCCGGTGGTCATTCTCATCTTTTATTGTTTATTGGTTTGGTGTTTTTCGGTGTCAAGAATATTTTATTAATCTTAAAAGGTGTTAGATGCTTACGGGGTAAAAAGGTTTAATGATATTTTGATTTTATTAGATTCACAAAACTTAAAAGACACTTCACATGAAGTGGTAGGCATTAAAAAAGCCCTAGAAAATATTTCCTTCTAGGGCTTAATTGAGCTAGTTGAGTAATTACTTGTATTTCTTTACGCGTGCATCGTCTATTACGCCGCTCCAGTTTAAACCATAAGCGAAATCATACGAATTACCATCAGTGTCTGTATATGCTTTCATATCTCTTGGTACGTCTTCAAATTGAGCTTCTACAGTCAACATATCTGCTGGCATTTGAAAAGGGAGTAAGGCAGATGGTTCTACTGCACCCGTAATAATTTCCATTAGCGCTTGATCCTGTACACCCATATGTACTAATATGGCCGAAGCACTACCCTCTATTTCAGAGAAAATCATTGGCTTGCCTACTTTTATAGATACAATTACCGGCTTATTGCCCATTTTTGCTTTCGTGTCATTTACTAAATTCATATCGGTTGCATTGATAGTCTTCACCGTTTTGCCTTTATAGGTTCTGTTTTTAAAATCTTCTAACGGACTACCACCAGCTAAGCTTATTTCACGTGCAGTATCTGCAGTATATGTGTCATATTGAAGACTAATAGGCACATAACCATTACTCCCATTTTCAAAATCGGCATAATCATAACCTACTCCGCCATTTGGACTGTAGATACCTACAAGGGCAAAATCTGCATCTTCAGGAGTAGTAACAACTTCAAAATACTTGGCTACTACAGCCATATTAAAAGCATCTACTGTTTTTTCTGGTGTAGTGATACCCCACCAGTTGGTACTCGGTGCTACATAGCGTTGTGGTACATATACTTTTTTTTTGGTGGTTGTAGGCAAGGTTTTGTTTTGATTCTTAAGCATTACAATTGATTTCAATTGCGCTTCGAACCCAGCTTTCATAAACTCACTATTACCTACAATTTTTTCCGTTTCGGCTACATTCAAATACGGGTTTTCGAAAAGTCCGACCCTGAAAATATTGGTCAATAAACGTACTGCTGAAGCTTCGAAACGTGCACGCATTGCTTCTTCGCCAAGTTCGGTTACACCTAGTTTATATGCTTCTATAATAGGACCCATATCATTGTTACCTCCAAATTGGTCCATTCCTGCAGTAATCGCTTTATAGTGACGCTCTGCAACGGATAAGTTTTCTACACCAAAGGGTTTTCCCTCAAATTTGTGCACAGCGCTCATGTCTTTGGTAATTCCCCAATCGGTACATAATACCCCATCATAACCATACTTACCACGTAAGACATCTGTAATCAAATATTTATTATAACCATTGGCTACATTTTCTCCTTCGCCAGAAGAAATGGTGTAGTACGGCATTACGGCCGATGCCATTTTAGTAGGGCCGTCTAATTTAAAGGCACCTTCGGTAAATGGTTTAATATGGTCTGCAATGTTCTTACCAGGATATACGGCATAGGCGCCATACCCGAAGTGACCATCACGGCCTCCTTCTTCTGGTCCGCCACCAGGCCAGTGTTTTACCATGGCATTGACACTTTGGATGCCCCAATCGCCACCATCGGTCGATTGAAAACCATCAACATAGGCACGGGCCAAATCTGTAGCTAAATCTGGGTCTTCACCCATAGTGCCATCAAACCTGCTCCAACGTGGTTCTGTTGCTAAATCAATTTGTGGTGAAAGTGCCGTAGCAATTCCTAAGGCTCTATATTCTTTTGAGCCTATTTCCCCGAATTGTTTCATTATAGACGGGTCAAACGTAGCGGCGATACCTAACGTTCCTGGCCACATAGAAATTGAACCACCTGCACCGGCATTAAATTCTGCATAAGAATCACTGCCATGACGGGGATCCGAACTTGTATTGACCGGTATGCCCAAATACAAACCTTCTGCAAAGGCTTGGGCATTATTGTTCCATTGTGCTGCTATTACCGGACTTTCGACCGAAGTAATCAGTACATGACGTAAATGGTC
>CAXBIJ010000087.1:0-11979 GCA_963975675.1 uncultured Maribacter sp.
GATATTTTCTTCAAGACATGGGGTATTATGTTCCATTAGGCGACTATGCCGATGTAACTCTTTCAGGAGATTTTTACACCAATGGAAGTTATGCTTTTAGATCAGCCTCTATCTACACCAAAAGGTACAAATACAGGGGGAATGTTAACCTGAGATATGAAAATCAAGTTCGTAGCCAAAAAGGCTTTAGTGATTATAGTTTATCAAGAAATTACAATATTCAATTCTCACACTCACAAGACCCAAAATCTAGCCCCAACTCTAGATTTTCGGCCTCGGTAAATCTTGGTAGTAGTGAATATTATAGAAATTCGTTACAACAACGGAATTTACCTAATACTCAAAATAATACCCTATCGTCGTCAATATCCTATTCTAAAACATTTCCTGAGTATCCGTCGGTAAACATGAGTTTGACAGCGACACATTCACAATTAACATCGCCAACTGCTACCGCCACTAACGCAGACAACATTAACATGACCTTGCCTACTTTTCAGGCTAGTATGGAGCGTATTTATCCTTTTGCAAAAAGAGATGGTATAAAAAAAGGGATTATTGACAACATTAATTTTCAATATGATGTTAATGCCCAAAATAGGTTAACTACTAACGATGATGATTTTTTAACCTCTAGAATGTTCGATAATGCTAAGGTGGGTGCAAGGCATCGTATACCTTTAACGACAAACTTTAAAGTAGCTAAATTTTTTAGTGTAAGTGTAGGCGGAAACTATGAAGATGTTTGGACATTAGAAACATACAATCAAAGTTATGATGCAGAAACTAATTCAATAATACGAGACACCGTAAGTGGTTTTGACCGATATAATAAATATAATTTTAGCGCAAGTGTTGGTACTACACTTTATGGAACTTTCGATTTAGGTGAGGACAAGAAAATACAAGCGATTCGGCACACCATGCGCCCATCTATTAGTTATGGCTATGCACCATCTTTTGACCAGTTTTATGATGAATATATTGATGGTGATGGCGATGTTGTTCAATTTAGCCGTTTTCAAGGAACCTTAAACGGTGCACCTTCATTAGGGAAGTCTAATAGTTTAGGATTTTCATTAGCCAATACCTTAGAAGCAAAGGTTAGAGATAAAGATTCTACCAAAATAGAACCTAAAAAAGTTTCCTTATTAAGCAACTTCAATATCTCAACAGGCTATAATTTTGAATCCGATTCACTCCGTTTAAATCCTCTGACCGTAAATGGTGGTACAAATATTCTAGACAATAAAATGTCGATTAACTTTTCGGCAGGTCTTGACCCATATGCGATTGACAATAATGGCAAAAGAATTGACACCTGGAATATTGATAATGGCGGCAGTCTTTTTAGGCTCACAAGAGCAAATGCCAATATTTCCTATTCAATTAGTAGTGAAATGTTTAGCAAAAAAGATGATGATGAAACAGAAGAAGAGGAAGACCCTTTCGATTATGTAGCACAAAGTGGTGGTAGAGACGATGACCTCTTTGGTAGAGCTGATAATTTCAACGACAACCCTGTTCGTAAAGATGATAAGAACGGTGATGTAGAAAACCCCATTTACGGCACTAAAATACCATGGAATTTAAGACTCGCTTATTCTGCCAGTTATGCAAATTCAGCAAGACAAAATGAGTTCAGTAGTCACTCCCTAATGTTCTCGGGCGATATAGAATTAGCACCGAGATGGTCTGTTGGCGGTTCTTCTGGTTATGATTTTAAAAACCAAGGTTTTACGTTAACCCAATTACGTTTTCAACGCGATTTGAAGAGTTTTACTATGCGATTTAATTGGACACCATTTGGACAATACAAAAGATGGTACTTCTTTATCGGCATAGATTCATCAATCCTTAAAGACCTTAAATGGGAAAATCGAAGTCAACCTATTAGAAATTAATAAAATTCAATTTACAATATGAAAAAGATAATTAACACTTCAAATGCCCCAGCCCCAATAGGCCCATACAATCAAGCTATTTTAAGCAATGGAACATTGTACATTTCTGGTCAAATACCATTGAATCCTAAAAATGGTGAATTAGTTTCTGGAGATATAAAAAAGGAAACTAAACAGTCTATGGAAAATTTAAAGGCCATCTTAACCGAAGCTGAAATGACCTTTGAAAATGTTGTGAAATCTTCTATATTTCTTAGTGATATGAAACAATTCACTGAAGTAAACGAAGTATATGCATCTTATTTTAATGCGGAAACTGCGCCTGCAAGAGAAACTGTAGAAGTAGCCAATTTACCAAAATTTGTAAACGTTGAAATTTCTATGATAGCCGTTAAATAAAAATCACATATTTGCTTGGTGAAATTCTACTAAACCTTCAATTGGTCTTTGTCTAATTACACCTACTATTAAGTCGTTTCTTAATAATACAGAAGTAAGCTCATCTCGCAAGTAATGGGCAATACTACCAACAAAGTTAATTGGCACTTTAGTAGCCAATTCAAACTGCATTACGTAGTTATTAATGAATTGCTGAAATCCTTTATCTATTACTCCTTTGGAATAAGGATGGTCTTTATTCTCAATTAAGAAACGAGCAAAAGTTGCAAGATAAGTATTAGGATTAGGCTGCTTATACAGGTTTTCTTTTATTACATCTGCATCAAGGTCGTGTTGCTTAGCAAATTTATGAGCCAAGTCTGCAGGCATTTTATGAAAATAGTAATCTCTAATTAGTTTACGTCCAAAGAAATTACCACTACCATCATCCATTGGAATATAACCCAATGATGTTACTTTTTGAAATAATTGATTACCATCATAGTAACTACAATTAGAACCTGTACCAAGAATACAAACAATACCTTGATGACCTACTTTTGTAGTAGCAAATATTGCCGCATAGGTATCTTCTTTTACATCCGCTTTAGCATTGGGAAAGAAATCTTTAAAAATAGCTTTTAAGAACTTTTTCATACGATCTGTTCCACAGCCAGCTCCATAAAAATATAGGTGAGTTACTTTATCACGATTTTTAGAAAGCTCAAAGTTATTAGCTAATCGATCTTCAATAACATCTTTTGTTAAAACCTCTGGACTTAGACCCAAAGTTTGGGTTAAAAAAAGCTGTTCTCCCTTTTCATTTAGGGCAATCCAATCTGACTTGGTTGCGCCACTATCTACTATTAAAATCATATGCAGGTTGTCTTTAAAAAATAAACCTGAAAATAAGGAAAAAAATGCCTCATTTTCAGGATATATCTTTGTTTTACTAAAATGATGGTTATAAGGTATTAACGTGTTGCATTAAGTCTACCATTTTATTGGAGAAACCAGCTTCATTATCATACCAAGAAATTAACTTAAAGAAAGTAGAGTTTAATTCGATACAAGCACCTGCATCAAAAATGCTAGTTCTAGAATCGCCAATAAAATCTTGAGAAACAACGCTCTCTTCTGTATAACCTAATACACCTTTTAATTCACCCTCTGAAGCTGCTTTAAAAGCTTTTTTAATCTCTTCTAAAGAAGTAGCTTTTTTAACTTTCACAGTTAAATCTACCACGGAAACATCGGCAGTTGGCACTCTAAAAGCCATACCAGTAAGTTTTCCTTTCAATGCAGGTATTACTTTAGTTACTGCAACCGCAGCACCTGTAGATGCAGGTATAATATTCAACATTGCACTTCTACCACCTCTCCAGTCTTTTCTAGAAGGACCATCAACAGTCATTTGTGTTGCAGTAGTTGCATGAACCGTAGTCATTAACGCTTCTTCAATTCCAAAGTTATCATTAACAACTTTAGCTAAAGGCGCTAAACAGTTTGTAGTACAAGATGCATTAGAAACAATAGTATCCGTTGCTTTAACATCTTTATGGTTTACACCCACTACGAACATTGGAGCATCTTTAGAAGGAGCAGAAATTACAACTTTTTTAGTACCACCATCTATATGATATTGAGCAGTTTCTAAAGTTGTAAAAATACCAGTACATTCAGCAACAGTATCAGCGCCAACTTCATCCCACTTACAGTTTTTAGGATCTCTCTCTGCAGTAATACGAACAGTTTTACCGTTTACGATTAAGTGACCATCTTTTACCTCAACAGTACCATCGAACTTACCGTGAACTGAATCATATTTCAATAAGTAAGCTAAGTGCTCAACATCTAATAAATCGTTGATAGCAACTACATCAACATCACCACGTTTTACCGTTGTTCTGAAGACCAATCTACCTATTCTACCGAATCCGTTTATTCCTATTTTCAAATTTGACATATTCTCTAATTTTAATATTTAATATTACGTAGTCATTATTTCTGAAACTCTTATGAGTTCCTTATCAATTTTTGTATGCCCTTTAATTGCTTTATTAATAGGTGTCAATGTTAGTTTATTACATTGAATACCTACCATCAGGTTGGTTTTACCTTCAAGCAAAGCTTCCACTGCCTTTACTCCCATTCTACTAGCTAGCACTCTGTCGTAGCATGATGGCGCACCACCTCTTTGCATATGACCTAAAACAGATACCCTAACATCATAGATTGGTAAATGCTCTTCAACATATTCCTTTAGTTCAAATACATTTTTACCAGATTTATCGCCTTCTGCGACTATTACGATACTAGATGATTTACCAGACTCCTTACTTCTTTTTAAGGATTCTAACAATCTATCAAGACCTAAGTTCTCTTCCGGAATCAGGATTTCCTCTGCACCAGCACCAACACCTGCATTTAATGCAATATGACCAACATCTCTACCCATAACTTCCACAAAGAATAGTCTGTTATGAGAACTAGCGGTATCTCTAATCTTATCAATACATTCTACAACTGTATTAAGTGCTGTATCAAAACCTAATGTAAAAGTGGTTCCGAAAATGTCGTTATCAATTGTTCCAGGTATTCCTATTACTGGAAAGTTGAACTCTCTATTGAATATCATGGCACCAGTAAAGCTTCCATCACCACCGATAACAACAAATGCATCTATACCGGCTTTTAGAAGCTCCTCGTGTGCTTTCTTTCTACCCTCTGGTGTTCTAAAATCATCACATCTGGCAGACTTTAATATTGTCCCTCCTTTATTAATGATATTATTTACGCTACGGGCATCCATAGGTTTAAAATCCCCTTCTATCATACCTTGATACCCTCTGTAAATTGCAACACAATCTACCTTCATGTAGGCACAGGTACGAACAACTGATCTTATGGCTGCATTCATGCCAGGAGAATCACCACCAGAAGTCAGTACTGCTATTTTTTTTATTTCTGAAGACATCGAAAAATTTAAGCCAACGAAAGTACAAAATCTTAACGCAATAAAGAAATAATGTGAGTCTGCATTATAACAGAAATCAAAGAAAACGTTTTAGTTGTGACATTTTATTGTAATACTTCTTAAAATCCCACTTTTCTTAACAATAAGCACAAATGACGTTATCAATTTATTGATTTTTGTTTATCATAAAATCGAATTAAACTATCATTTCCCATTACTGCAGTAGGAGTCGCTTTCAACTTCTTGGGTTCTTCAATCTTTTCCTTTTTAGTTAGAATTTTTCTAAAAAGTTCTTTAAAATTATTAAAATCAACTTCATAGGATAATCCTGCCCCTTGAGTTGAGCCTTGTTGGTCAGATAAATATGCCTGTATTTCACTTTGTCTGCTAAAGAATTTTGCACTTAAAGTACCTTCCTCATTTAATAAAACCTGTATTTCAAAATCACCCGCAACCAAAGTTTCGCTCGATGCACCTACCGGTACACCAACTTTGCCATTGAACAATATTCTGTCTGATATTTGTGTTGAAACTGTAACCCCAATTCGGTCATCAGTTTCAATATCGGCAGATCTGTCTAGTATACCTTGTTCATATGAAAGCCCTAGATTGAACTTATCATTACCTCCACTTAAAATAGAATTTAATATCCCAGAGGCACTTTGAACCAAATTACCTGTTATCGCTTGTTGGTTGATACCACTTTGTGCGTTCACAAAAGTACCCTGAGCTAATAAAAATATAGCATTCTTCTCCTCTACCGTTGGATCTTGAAGCCTATATTCTAATTCTGATTGAACAATTGAACTTGTTCCCGGAAAATCTATGGCAAAGTCAATGGTTGGACTTTGAAGCTCTCCTGTTAAACGAATTATAACATCTGTTGGAATTCTTCTGGTAAAACCAGGGTCATCTAACAGAGGAGCTGGATTAGCATTAAGCGAATAGACCGCTTCCATATCTAATAAAGCTTCTAAAGGTTTTTGGTCCCAATTAATAGTACCTCCAGATTTAACTTTGAATTTTTTATCGATTATTCCTCCGAATTTATAATGGTACTCACCAGTAACAACTACAAAATCACCATACATTTCAAACTTACCATTGGTATTAATTTGAATTAAAATAATTCCATCTCCTGTGCCCTTCAATGAACTCCCGGTTTTGGTATCGGTTACAATTTCGACTTCTGCATCTGGGGTAACATCAAGGTTAAATTCTAATTCCAACCCCTGATAATCTTTTAATTGCCGTTGACTCCCTATTGTTTGTTTATCGTTTTTCTCAATAAAATTGATAAAAGAATAATCACCTATACTAGCAACATCGCTTAAAGGAATTTTCAAGGAAGTTCCTTTCGCAGTAGTTCCATCTACTGTAATATTTAATGCAGTGGTAGGGCCATAAATACGCCCTGTACCATTTAAATAGCCTGTACCATAATACAATTCCCCTTCTTTAAACTCTGTATTCAATATTAAGAACGGTTGATCCTGTGTATCTACTTTTAAATCTAAAACCCAATTATCAAAAAAGCTATGTGAAATAGTACCATCAAGATTAGCCCTGGTACCTTTAGCTATATCTTGTAATGCAATATTTTCAAAATCGAAAGTCTGGTCAGAAAGTACGACCCTAGAACGTGGCGCAAAACTATAATCTACATTTAAATAAGGCACAGCAATTCCTGCATTATCTAAAGTCAAAAGTCCGTTAAAACTTGGGTTATCAACATTACCAATAATACTTACCCGACCATCAATATCTCCTCGTATTTTATCTATAACACCTTCGCCCAAGGGACTAAAGGGTTCTAAACTAAAATCACTAAAATTAGCTATTAAATTGGCTTTAGGTATATCGCCTTTATTATCGATACTACCAACAACGCTAAACTTTTCTAAACCATTGTCAGAGAGTTGCGAATTGACTTGAAATTCAGTTAAATCTTTATTACCAATAATACTAATTGCCAAATCCCCTAAAGGAATATCGTTTATGCCGAAGTGCCCTATGTTTAAGTTCGATGAGGGTAAATAAATACCATCTTTTTGTAAAACATTTAAAGTTCCGTTTACTTCACCTTGCAATTTAAGGCTATCGATAACCGGAGTGATTTTATCTAAAGAGACTATTTTAAACTGTAATTGAAGATCCTTGTAGGTAGAATCTGCTAGTTGACCTTTTAATCTTATTTGTTCTTTCTCCGCATTATTCATTACAATTTCTTGAATAGTAATACTATCTAATGCCCTATTCAATATTACTTTATTCTTAGAATCGCCATCTTTATTTAAAACCCATTTATTACCCTTAAAGTTTACATCAGATGTTTTTAAACCTATGACAGATTTATTGTCTTTATTAAACGTATGGTAAAAATTGAGATTGTAAGAATCATTAAAATCACTTCCTCCTTTAAATTCAGACCTAAAGAACAAAGTATCTTTAAGAGTAGTGTTAATTAAATTAAAGTCCTTAAAATTATAATAAGGGGTATCTAACTCACCAACCGAAACAAATGTGTTGAACAGTGGATTTTTATTATCTATACGCACTTCTATATTATCTGCAGCCGTACCAAAAGCTTCAATGCTAGGAGATTCAAAATTTAGTTTAAAATCACCCTCATCAGCAACTATATTTCCTTTTATAAAAGTATTAGGGTCAAAACGCACTTCAGGAAAAAACACTTCAACAATTTTATTATAAATTTTAAAATTGAAAGATAGATTTTGACCATCAGAAATTTCAAAAGGCCTATAATTAGTGTAGATACTACCTAATGAATTTTGAACAAGCTTACCTAATTCACGAACTTTAAAATTACCTTTCATAAAACCGGTAATAATATCTGGAGAATTGATATTTATAATACGTGCATTATTATCAAAATTAGAAGTAATCTTAAAATCTTCGAAATAATAGGTATCATTTACATTTTGATAATTCGTTTGAGTAAATTTAATTTCACCAACAATATTATCTAGATTAGTACCCGTAATATCCATACTCAAATTCCCTTTAAAAATAGAAACGCTGTCTTTAATAAAGTTAAGTTTCTTTAAATCGGCATAATCCACAGAGGCAATGAAATTGAAATTATTTCTAGTTTCAGCAACATTAGCTAAACCCTTAAAGTTAAATTTCAAATTCTCATCATTACTTATCAAAGACCCATCAAATAATTGGTCTTTAATAATACCAGAAACTCTTAAATCTTGATAGTTGTATTTATTAAATTCGATAGAATATATCTGTCCTATAACTTCAGTATTCAATCTTTCTTTAACGAAACCCTTTCCTTCTACATTAAAATCTAACGTCGTTTTACCTAAACTTTTATTTTCAGCAAAATCGCCTAAATCAAAATCGATTAAGGAAATAAAACCTTTATAAGTAGCATTATCTATATTATTAAAATTACTTAATACTATATCCGCATAACTACTACCAATAGCCGTATTAAGGTTAACCTTTGCATCAATAGATGAATTCGTAATTAATGCATTACCACGAATTGTAAATTGACCGAGCTTACTAAAAGTTGATGGCAATGAATTACCAATTAAATTAGGCAACAAAGCATTCAATTGATAATAACTACTCGTTACATTTTTCATTTCAGCATTTAAGCTGAATGGTTTTTGCTTACTAAATAGATTTTTAAAATTGAAGTCTCCACGTATACCAGTATTATCTGAAAATAGAAAAAGATTATCGGTATTTAGGTCATTTAAAACACCGTTTATGTCAGCGCTAAAGGTCACCTCTTTACCTTTTCCAAACTCATTATATAGCAAATTAATTTCATCAAAAGCCACCTTCGATTCTTTAAAATCGGCAACGACATTTACTTTATTCAAGAAATCACGAAAATCTTCTCGATTATAGTTAAAAACCAGATTGCCATCTAATTTAGATAATGGGGTATTTATTTTAAGGGAGTCGAAACGCATTTGCTGCTTCGTATACTTAAAATTAGTAGCTAGCTTATTTACTTTTAAACCTCTTTTACTGTATAACGACATGTCTCGAATATCTACAGTCACTTCTGGCCCAAGAATAAGAAAATTACCCGCACTAATATTCAGGCTATCAAAATTTAGAATAGTTGGTTTTTCTAAATTTTCGTCAATATATTTAAATCTACTTTTTTTTATATCAACTTCAGAAGACGATAACTTGAAAGGGGGCGTACCTGGTGCTCTAGGTTTACCATCATCAAGTTTATCTACAAAGACTTCAAGGTTAGTATTTTCTTCACCATAATATGTCTTCAATTTTAAATTCAACTCGTCTACAGAAATGTCACCAAATTCCAAATTACCTTGAGCCAAATTACCTATGCTGAGAATAGATGTTTTGAGTTCATTTATATAGAAAAGCGTATCTTTTTTATAATCTTCGATAAAGACACCCTCAAGTGCAGTATCCCAAGAAATCAATGAAAGTTTTAAACGATTAATATTAATATGAGTGCCATACTGCTTATTAATTTTCTTCGTAGCATACTGAGCCAATAAAGTTTGAACAACTGGTAAAGAAAAAATTAAGGTACCTAAAACACATATCAGCAAAAGCACCAATACTATTCTAATCAATATTTTCCTAAGTTTTTTGATAGGGCGATATGTTTTACCTTTGTTATTCAAATTTTATTCCAAATATGCTGGAACGCGAAACAATTTATATTCTTGCTATAGAATCTTCATGTGATGATACTTCTGCGGCAGTTTTAATGAACGATAAAGTGCTTAGTAATGTTGTCGCCACCCAAGCAATTCATAAGGAATACGGAGGGGTTGTACCAGAACTAGCTTCAAGGGCACATCAACAAAATATTGTTCCTGTAGTCGATCAAGCAATAGCCAAAGCAAATATCGATAAAAAACAATTATCAGCCATAGCATTTACAAGAGGACCTGGCTTAATGGGATCTCTTCTTGTAGGCACCTCATTTGCTAAGTCTTTGTCGTTAGGCTTGCAAATACCTTTGATAGAGGTAAATCATATGAAAGCTCATATTTTGGCCCACTTTATTGATGATGATAGCATGAAGGCGCCTAGATTTCCTTTTTTAGCTTTAACAATTAGTGGTGGGCATACTCAAATCGTTCAAGTCAATGATTTTTTTGATATGAAAATCATTGGTCAAACTTTAGACGATGCGGTTGGTGAAGCCTTTGATAAAAGCGCCAAAATTTTAGGCCTACCCTACCCTGGCGGACCTTTAATTGACAAACATGCCGCATCTGGTAATCCGCATAAATTTGAATTCCCAATTCCGAATGTGAAGGAGCTAAATTTTAGTTTCAGCGGATTAAAAACCAGCATCTTATATTTCATCCAGAAACAGACCAAAGAAAATCCAGATTTTATAAAAAATAATCTTGAAGATATCTGCGCATCAATTCAGTATACCATTATAACCATTTTAATGCGAAAACTTAAAAAAGCGGTTAAGCAAACAGGCATTAAAGAGATTGCTATTGGCGGCGGTGTTTCTGCAAATTCTGGTATTAGAAAAGCTTTAATTGACGCTCAAACCAAATTCGGTTGGAAAACCTATATACCTAAATTTGAATATTGCACAGACAATGCTGCCATGATAGGCATAGTAGGGTATTATAAATACAAAAATGAAGTTTTTGCTCAGCAAGATGTGACCGCAAAAGCGAGATATTTAATTTCTTGATCTAATCATAAATTGTATGCAACTATTTTATAATTCTGATTTAAAAGCAACCGACACTGTTTTTACTTTCGACTCAAACGAAAGCAAACACATTATTAAAGTTCTTAGAAAAAAAATTGGTGATGAATTATGGATTACAAATGGCGAAGGTTACTTATTTGAAGCTAAAATTATTGGTGATTCTATTAAGCAATGCGAGATTGAACTAATATCCTCAAAAAAAACACATCCTAAATCACACTGGCTTCATATGGTGGTAGCACCAACAAAAATGAATGACCGTTTCGAGTGGTTTTTAGAAAAGGTAACGGAAATAGGTGTTGATGAAATCACCCCAATAATCTGTGATCGCTCTGAACGTAAAATTCTTAAGCTAGACCGCATGCAAAGGGTTATAGAATCTGCCATGAAGCAATCACTGCAAACCTATTTACCAAAATTAAATGAGCCTGTAAGTTTATCTGAATTTTTAGAAAAACCTACTACAGGCTTGCAGTTTATAGCTCATTGCGAAGACAGCGAACGTCATGAACTAAAGCGAAGAGTTGTTGCCGACCAAGATATAACTATTTTAATAGGTCCTGAAGGTGATTTCACACCAAATGAAATTAAAAGTGCATTGTCAAAAGGATACGCACCTGTTGCCATGGGAAAAACTAGATTAAGAACAGAAACGGCAGCCATTGTTGCTTGCACTATTGTAGCTTCAATTAATAATGGATAATTAGAATAGCTTTCAATGTTTGAACCTCAAGTTGAATATAATATTCCAATAATTTTTCATCTTCTAATTTCGTAGATTTGGTTATGAGAAATTTTACCCACCTACTCTTCTTTTTTATTTTAATCTCAAGTTTTTCATTAAAGGGACAAGAAATAGCCATTTTAAAATATCAAGGTGGTGGCGATTGGTATGCAAACCCTACGGCATTACCTAATTTAATTAAATTCTGCAATAGCCATATCGGCACTACTTTGAGCAGTAAACCTGAAACCGTAGAGGTTGGCAGTTCTTCTATTTT
>CAXBIJ010000088.1:0-11977 GCA_963975675.1 uncultured Maribacter sp.
TGAGTTATTGAAAAACAAAAGGCCAATTGTTTTATCACGGCCTAATTCTTTAAATTTTCTAGGTTGTTTTTTTAGTGAAATAGCCTCTTTTACCCAAGTGGATAACGAGTCGATATCATTTATTGAAAGGTAATTTTTCATACTTTAATTTTTGTAAAAATGCTTTTATTTTCAATAGCATCGGTTATGAAATTATCGATTAGACCATTCGTAATCCATGTTTCAATACCTGCTTTTTGGGCAATAGTGGCAGCATCGATTTTTGATTGCATTCCGCCGGTACCATGGCTTGATTTTGAATCACCAATTTCATGTTGTAATTCACTTAAATCTGAAACAACTTTAATAGTTTTTGGTGATGAAGTTGAAAAAGACGCCTTTGTATAAATACCGTCTGTATTTGTGGCAATAATTAAAATATCTGCGGATAAAAGTGAAGCCGTTAGGCCTGCTAGCTTATCATTATCTCCAAACTTTATTTCATCGGTGGCTACCGTATCATTCTCATTAATAATGGGGATGAAATTATTTGCGACCAGCACGTTTATGGTGTTTTTAATATTCATTCTCGACTGTTCTCTTTCAAAGTCGGAATAGGATAGAAGGCATTGTGATGTAAATAGACCTAACTCACGAAAATTTTCTTGAAAAATACGCATTAGATGTGGCTGACCGATTGATGCGAGAGCCTGTTTTACAGTAATTTCTTCGCCATTATGTTCTAGCTTTACGAATTGCCTTGCAGCTGCAATGGCACCAGAACTTACAATGATGAATTCATATTCTTCTTTTAAGGCTGCTATTTGCCTACCAATATCCTCAATCTTACCTCGAGATATATGATCCGTATCTTTGGTTAAGGTATTGGAGCCTATTTTTAATAAAATTCTTTTTTTTAACATTCTAATTTTACTTTCGGGCTCATGTTATTCGCTACTTGCTTTTTTATTTCGACTACGCTCGACCAGACATTGTTATTTATTTTCATCAACCAACAGCTATCTAACCTGCCCGTTTCCTTTTATAAACCATTTGTTGGTTACCAAATGTTGAAGGCCAATGGGGCCGCGTTGATGAAGCTTGTCTGTGCTTATGGCTAATTCACCACCAAGACCAAATTGTCCTCCATCGGTAAAACGAGTCGATGCGTTATGATATACTGCTGCCGTATCAACAGATTGCATAAATGTATTTGCTTCTTCTTCGTTTTTGGTGATGATTGCTGCCGAATGGCCTCCACCATAGGTGTTAATGTGCTGAATTGCTTCGTCAACATCAGGTACTTGTCCGATAACGATTTTATAATCTAAAAACTCTTCGTGCCAAATCGATTCATTATCCATTTGTGAAGTGCCTTCTAATCCTGCTAATTTGGCATCGGTTAAAATTTCAACATTGTACTTTTTTAAAGACTGTAGCAAAAGATTTAAGAATTCCATTTTTCGTGGTAAATCCCTAGAAATAATTACTTTGTCAACAGCATTACAAGCCGATATTTTGGTTGTTTTAGCATTAATAATAACGTCTAAGGCCATTTGTAAATCGGCTTCATGTGAAACATAGACAAAATTATTGCCTCGACCACTAACGATTACGGGACACTGTGCATGTTGTTTTACAAATGCAATCAATTGCTCTCCACCTCTAGGCACAATTAGGTCCAATTTTTCAGTTGGTTTTTCTAAGAATTTCTGAGTTTCTTCTCTTGAATAATTGAGATAGGTAATCCAATCTTTAGCACAATCACATTCTTCTAATGCTTTATGCCAAAGGTTAACCAGTACTAAATTTGAATTCAATGATTCTTTTCCACCTTTCAATAAAATTTTATTTCCAGATTTAAAAGCAATGCCTGCAGCTTCAATAGTAACATCTGGTCTAGATTCATAAATAATCATTATTGTGCCAAATGGAGCTGTTTTATTACTGATTTCAAGTCCGTTATCATGTGTAAATTGAAAACGTTCTACATGTAAAGGGTCGTCAAGTGAGGCCAATTGTTTTAATGAATAGACCATTTCGCCTACCTTTTTTTTATTCACCTTTAATCGGTCGACCATTGCGATGTCATCAGATTCAAATGAACTTAAATCTTTATCATTTGCAGATAACAATATAGATTCTTCTTGTCGTACCAAGTCGGCCATGTGTAATAGCACCGCATTTCTTTTTTCTAAACTGAGAATTTTTTTCATGCTAAAGCAGTTTTAAGAGCCTTAAAGAAAATATCTAAATCTTGTTTTGTAATATTTAAAGCAGGTAATATTCGTAACACCGTTTTGTCTTTCGCCCCACCTGTAAATAAATGATGATCGTATATCAATTTTTTGCGCAGATCAGCTACTTGAAAATCAAATTCAAGGCCAAGCATTAATCCGCGACCTTTTACACGTTTTACTTGTGAAATTTCTTTTGCCTTTTCATTAAAGTATTGGCCTAAATTTTCAGCATTCTTTATAAGGTTTTCTTGTTCTAACACTTCAAGAACAGCTAAAGTGGCTACGCATGCCAAATGATTGCCGCCAAAAGTGGTACCCAGCATACCGAATTTGGCATTGATACTTTCATGAATTAAAATGCCACCTACTGGAAATCCATTTCCCATACCTTTAGCAATACTTATAATATCTGGTTGTATATCGTGATGCTGAAATCCGAAGAATTTACCGCTTCTCCCAAATCCACATTGTACTTCATCTGCAATTAAAAAAACACCATTCTCTTTACAAAGTGATGCAACTTTTTGAAAAAATTCTGTGGTTGGTTCATCTAAACCACCAACACCTTGTATGGATTCTATAATTACAGCACAAACATTCTTTTTAACAATCTCATTTTCAAAACCTTTAATGTCATTAAGTTCTAAAAAATTTACTTTTTGCTGTTGGTTGATGGGTGCGTTAATAGAAGGATTATCCGTTGAAGCTACTGCAGCCGATGTACGACCATGAAAACCGTTTTTAAATGCAATAATTTTAGATTTACCTGTTACAAATGAAGCCATTTTAAGGGCATTCTCATTTGCCTCAGCACCAGAATTACACATAAATAAATTATAATCTTCACAACCCGATTGTTGGCCTAGTTTTTCGGCTAGCTCTTCTTGAAGCGGATTTTGAACTGCATTACTGTAAAAGCCGATTTTGTCTAATTGGTCTTTTAAGCGTTGTACATAATGAGGGTGAGAATGGCCTATAGATATAACGGCATGGCCACCATAAAAATCTAAATAATCTTGGCCTTTGTTATCAGTCACTACAATTCCTTTAGCGGAAACCGGAGTAACATTATACAATGGGTAAACGTCGAATAATTTCATAGTTCAAAAAATTCAAGTTCAAATTAGAACTAATTTGATAAGGGTATTTTACTTTGTTTTAAATTCTGTAATCTTATCATAAGATGCAACAATACCACGAATTAACGATGAGCTAAGACCTTGGTGTTCCATCTCGTTTAAACCGGTGATTGTACAACCCATTGGGGTAGTTACCCTATCTATTTCTTCCTCTGGGTGATTGCCAGATTCTATAAGTAAACTAGCAGCGCCATTACAGGTGTGCATGGCTAATTCTTGTGCCTCTTGAGCATCGAAACCTAGCTGTATTGCACCTTGGGTAGTTGCACGTATTAAACGCATCCAAAAGGCGACACCACTGGCGCAAATAACGGTTGCAGCTTGCATTTGGCTTTCAGGGATTTCCATAGAATGTCCCATTCTATTAAAAATAGCTTTCGCTAAGTCAATTCGTTTTTTACCTTTCTCGTTACTACAAATACACGTCATAGACTTACCTACCGAAATAGCGGTATTGGGCATACTTCTAATGATATAATTGTCTTTGCCAATAACCTCTTCTATTTTGTCGATACCAAAACCGGTTATGGTAGAAATAATCACATGATTTTCGTTCAATAAATCTTTTACACTTTCTAAGATTGCAGCAAAATGAACAGGTTGAACGGCAAATATTAAAACATCTGAATTCTGAATAGCCAATCGATTATCATTTGTTACAGTCACCTTATTGTGTTTTTCAAAATCGAGAATAGATTTTGTATCTCTTTTGGTAAGGTACATGGTAGTAGCACCATTACTATTTAGAATACCGTTTGCAATGGAAAGGCCTAAGTTGCCCGCACCTATAATGGCTATTTTCATATTTTTATTTGTATTTGGTAATGAGTTCAGTTTAATGAGTATATTTTAAATACTACAATGAATTCATCACTTATAATTTCTAAATCCTATTCTTGGAATAATAATTAAACGTTATTAACCAACTATATTAAAACACACCAGCTTTTAGATTGAGGCCTAAATCTTCCTCTAGTCCGAATATTAAATTCATGTTTTGTACTGCTTGACCTGATGCACCTTTTAATAAATTATCTATCGCTGATGTAACCAACAAAATATTATCATGTTTGTGTAAATGTACATGACATTGGTTCGTATTCACTACTTGTTTTAAGTTGATAGGTTCCTCTGAAATTTGAGTGAAAACAGCATTCTTATAGAAATCTTGATAGATTTTTATTGCGTCATCTAAACTGCTACCAAATTTCGTGTAGCTTGTTGCCAATATGCCACGAGTAAAATTTCCTCTATTTGGCATAAAAAATAAATTTCCAGAATTTTCTTGTAAAGCATGTATACTTTCATTGATTTCGCCCAAATGTTGATGGGTAAATGGCTTGTACCAACTTACATTATTATTACGCCATGAAAAATGAGATGTTGCTGACGGACTAACGCCTGCGCCTGTACTGCCCGTAACGGCGTTAATATGTACTTCATTCTCTAATAAATTTGCTTTCGCTAAAGGTAGCAGTGCTAATTGAATAGCCGTTGCAAAACAACCGGGGTTTGCAATATACTGGGCATTCTCGATTTTAGTTTTATGTAATTCAGGAAGCCCGTATACGAATTGTTTACCATCTATATTAGCATCTGCATGAAGTCTGAAATCGTTGCTTAAATCGATAATTTTAGTGTCTGCAGAAAAAGTATGTTCCTTTATAAAAGCGGTAGAATTACCATGGCCAAGACATAGAAAAACAACATCGACGTTAAGGTTGACATTTCCTGTAAATTCTATATCAGTAACCCCTAATAAATCTGGGTGTGCTGTGGTTATTTTTTTGCCCGCTCTAGTAGTGCTATATACAAAATCAATTTCTGTAGCCGGATGGTTTAAAAGTATTCGAATAAGTTCGCCACCTGTATAACCTGATCCACCTATAATGCCTGCTTTAATCATTGTTGCCGTTTACATGGTTATAAATTTTTCCTGAATTAGAAAGAATTTTAATAAAGCCTTTAGCATCATCTACAGACCAGCCTTTATTAACTTCACCATATTTACCGAAGGCATCGGTCATTAAATCATGTTTAGATGAAATGCCATGCAACCTAAATTGAAAAGGGTATAAGCCTACAAATACATCGCCAGAAACATTTTTTTGCGTATCTGTCAAGAAGGTTTCTATATTTCTCATTACAGCATCTAGGTAGTTACCTTCATGAAGTAACATTCCGTAAAAGTTGCCTTGTTGTTCTTTTTGATATTGTTGCCATTTAGTAAGCGTATGCTTTTCTAGTAAGTGGTGTGCTTTTATAACTATTAATGATGCAGGAGCCTCAAAACCTACTCTACCTTTGGTGCCAATAATAGTATCACCAACATGTATATCTCTGCCAATAGCATACTTAGAAGCTATTGCTTCTACCTTTTCAATATTAGCAACTGGGGAATCTTTTTCTCCATTTACAGCAACCAATTCTCCTTTTTCAAAAGTTAAGGTGATATCTGTCGGATTTTTTTCTTTAAGTTGGCTAGGGTAAGCACTATCTGGTAAAGCCTTGTTAGATGTTAAAGTTTCTTCACCACCAACAGAAGTCCCCCATAATCCTCTATTAATAGAATACTTTGCTTTTTCCCAAGGGTAATCAACTCCGTTTTCTTTTAAGTAAGCTATTTCAGCTTCTCTTGATAATTTGTTATCTCGAATAGGAGTAATAATTTCAATCTCTGGCGCTATGATTTGAAAAATCATATCGAAACGTACTTGGTCGTTACCAGCCCCTGTACTTCCGTGAGCAATATATTTGGCACCTACTTTTTTAGCGTAGTTTACAATTTCTATGGCCTGAACAATTCGTTCAGCACTTACCGAGAGTGGGTAGGTATTGTTTTTAAGCACATTACCGAAAATAAGATACTTAACTACTTTTTCATAGAATGTTTGAACAGCGTCAATTGAAGTATATGATGTTGCTCCTAATTGAAGTGCTTTACGCTCTATTTCCTTTATTTCTTCAGTTGAAAATCCACCAGTATTTACACTTACTGCGTGTACTTCAAATCCTTTGTCTTTTGATAAATATTTTGCGCAGTAAGATGTGTCTAATCCACCGCTATAGGCTAAAACTAATTTCATTGTAATTTGTTTTCTGTATTTGATTGTTATTGAAGCTGAATGAATGTTGCAAACAACCTGTTTTAACAATTATTTACTTTTTTCTTCTTTTTTTCTCAGGAACAAACTTTCCTTGATGCTTTTTAATCTTGTAAAGGCTTTACTATTTACTTCTTTGACTTCCTCATTCTTTTTCTTTGCATTAACGTCATAGAGCATACCGGTACATAAGCACATTTTTTGCTCTGTACGGGTAAGAATATCAAAGTTTTTACACGTTTGACAGCCTTTCCAGAATTCTGGGTCATCGGTCAGTTCTGAAAAAGTCACAGGTTTATAACCCAACTCATAGTTGATTTTCATAACTGCTAAACCTGTAGTAATACCAAATATTTTAGCATCAGGAAATTTCTTCCTGCTCAATTCAAAGATTTTGGCTTTTATGCTTTTTGCAAGACCTTGGCCTCTATAATCAGGATGAACGATAAGTCCGGAATTTGCTACAAATTTCTCATGCCCCCAGACTTCAATGTAGCAGAAGCCGGCAAATTTATCTCCGTCTAAGGCCAATATAGCATTACCGTTAGATAGTTTTCTCCGAATATATTCAGGAGTACGTTTTGCAATACCTGTACCACGAATTTTTGCAGAATCTGCAATTGTATCACAAATATCTTGGGCGTATTTAAAATGTGATTCGTTAGCAACAATTAAGTTCATTGCCAAATAGATTTAAAGGTGTAAAAAAATAATTTTGATTTTCTGTGCGGAAATGGACTCACCTAATTCCATAAATATATATAACCCTTACGGGCGACGACGGCGAGATGTGAACGGACGCGCAAGAGCAACTGGGCTCACGGTACTATATAAAAAGTAGATTTTTTCGTTCATTATAGGGTAAATGTACAAATTATATTTATTTGTCATCACCGTTGCGAAAATTTTTACAAAAACCTTACTTTTTGTTATTATGTGCAACTAGCTCATAAATAATGAAGCCATATACTGAAATATATTCAAGAGAGAGCAGCCATAAGTTTTCTTTAAAATCTGGCTGTGAATACGCAAAATAACTTAATACAATGGCAGCAGACCATATGATGGCATATCGGTAAGAAGTGAAGATGGCGAGAAGCACCAAGAAAATACAATACCAAGGGTGTACTGTGGTCGACATGAAATAGTATATAGCCAATACCCACATCATTGAGGCAAATACCCCATTTAAATCTTTTCTTTTAGGTAAAAATGTAAATAGTATTACCATTATAATAGTCAATATGGGGGTGATTTTACCGTATATTTTTATGAATTCCCATGGCTTAGCATCAAATTGAACTGCTGTGCCCTTTATTATATTATAGATGCTTGCATTAAATTCAAAATTTGAAAACCAAAGACTTAAGGTTTTGGTATAATTACCAATGAACTCTGGTGTGTAGAAGGGTGCAAAAAGTAGAATAGAAGTACTACCTATGATAAAATAGAATACGATACTTCTCTTCCATCCTAAATATCTTAAAAAAAGAAGTAAGAATAATAAGGGTACTAATTTTACAGAAATAGAACATGCCAAAATCACTGCTGCCCATTTCCATTTCTCTATAGTTAAAAGAAACATAGAAGAAATAAAGAAGAATAACATGACTCCCTCAAAATGTAAGTTGCCCGTAAGTTCAATAATGACTAACGGATTTAAAAAGTACCAGAAAATTAATTGAGGCGATTTGTTAAGGTTTTTTAATAGTTTTCTTCCGAAATAGAAGATGCCGAGGTCAGCTAAAATAATTGTAATTCGCATTACTACTAATGAGCCAAACATACTTTTACCGCCGATAAGGGCTGCCAAGCCGAATATAAGTTGATTTATTGGCGGGTAATTACTGTAGTGCTTTGCGCTTAAACTACCCATGCCTTCATAAAGTTGATTGGCATTAGGTATCAAAGTCGCCATATTTTTAATCAACTCATTTGGCGTGTGTAAGTAGGGGTTAATGGCATTGGCTACTAAGTGACCATCCCATATAAATCTATAAAAATCTTGTGATAAATAGGGTTCTGTAAATAAAAATACAAGCCTAAAAATAACACCCAACCCCAAGAGAAATTTGAAGTTTAACTTTTGAAACTGAATTAATTTAAAGCATAGAAAAAATAACGCAACAAATAAGGTAAGTAGTTTTAGAAAGTCCGTGCGCTCTAGGTGGTAGGCAAATGTATAGTAGAAAACCAAACTCAATACCGCTAATAACAATGAAACCTTATGAAGTTTCAAAAATGTACTTAGGGTATTGGACATTGTTGGTTTAGTTTTGAGTAAGGTTAATATAAGGTTTTAATGGAATATTCTTTTAGTGTTCCATCATTTTACCTAAAAGTTCTTTCATCATTTTTGCAGCCAAATAAGCCGTCATATCTTGAAAATCACGGTCAGGATTATATTCCACAATATCTGCACCGACTACTTCAGTATCAATACTTTGAATTAAGTTAATGACCTGGCGCGATGAAAGTCCGCCTGGTTCATGGTGCGATACGCCGGGCGCAAAGGCAGGGTCAAAACCATCCATATCTAAAGAAATATAAAGTGGATTTTCGAATTTAGGAATGTTGTCTAAATTTAAATTACGCATTTCATGTATTTCAACCTTGTATTTCTTTGCTTGTGCCGCTTGATGCGGATTTAATGTTCTAATACCGACTTGAACCAATTTCACTGCAAAACCATTTTCCATAATACGTGCAAAAGGGCAAGCATGAGAATAGGGGTCCCCTTCATAATCATGATATAAATCGGCATGGGCATCTATGTGTAAAATATCAAGTTTCGGATAGTGGTCATGATATGCTTTTATAATAGGAAAGGTAATAGAGTGGTCACCACCCAAAGTAAGTACTTTTGCATCTTTGCTTAAATGATGGCTGGTAGTTGTAGCTATATCAAGGTAGTCTTTGATTGTAAAATCACCTTTGTCTATCACAGCATCTTGTTCAATGGAAATTCCATTTTCAGCACACAAATTCATTGAATCGCTATAAAGCGCTTTTCTAATTAAGTCTGGTGCTTTTGCAGGACCCTTTTGAAATGAAGATTTAGCATCCCAATTAATACCTTGTATTATTATATTTTTCATCTGCTATAAATGTTAGATTATTATAGTATTTAATAAGAGTTAGTATATGGTATTCGGATTATCAGATTTTTCTGGTATCTGTTGGATGGAATCCCAATGCTCACAAATTTTTCCATTGGTGTCAAATCTAAAAAAATCCATGGTAATATACTGGTCATTACCAGGCCATGTTTGGTGCGTATGTAGTGCGACCAAATTTCCTTCGTCTATACATCGTACAAATTCGATTTTTTTATCAGGATATTCTAATTGCATCTGTTCAAAATAATCGATAAATCCTTGAGTTCCATTAGCTACTGCTGGGTTGTGCTGAATATATTCTTTACCTACATATTTTTCGACAGCTAATTTTGGTTGCCCCAAGTATGCGGTTCTGTAAAAAGCGATAGCGTTTTCTTTGTTTTTTTCTAGATTCATATTTATAGATGTATCGGTTTTCTGTACTTTTCTAGCTTTAAAATTATACAAATGATTAAACATACTGTAACCTTTAAATTAAAGTATTCAAAAGGTTCTGAGGAAGAGTCAATCTTTTTGAAAGCAGCCAGAGAGCTCCGTTCAATACCAGGGGTCGAAAAGTTTGAATGTCTACGACAAATTAGCGCGAAGAGCCATTTTGACTATGCACTTTCTATGAATTTTGATTCTATGGAAACATACAACACGTATAGTGAACATCCAGAGCATACCGCTTTCGTTCGCAAATACTGGGCTGCCTATGTTGAAGATTTTTTGGAGTTAGATTATGAATTGATGTAGAAATTGGCTTTTTAGACTTCATCAATAAATTAATTATACACCTTTTTGGCAAAGCCTTTTTTACTGCGGAAAAGCTAAAAATGAGACTTGTAATTCACCTAGTTTTTTGTAACCCAAAACATTCATATGAATAGGATCTCGATAATACAAATCCTTATTGTATATGTTGTAGCCGCCTAAAAGAAACTGGTCAAGAATCGGTATGCCATGGAGCTCACAAATCATTTTTTGCATATTAACATGCTGTACCATGCCTTCCATGTGAAATGGATCATAGGCGCCTCTATCATTAAAAGCTTTACTTGATGTAAAGAAGTATATAGTTGCCTTTGGGTTTATTTCATAAATCTTTTTAATACAATAATTAATTCCTCCAGCCTGGGTAGTTAGTTTTTCAGTATTATAATTGTCAAATTCTGTATAATCGGTATAGGAACCTACTTCTCTATTATTGGTGTAATCATTTGTTGAAGCCCAAAGGATATAAATATCAAATATACCCGCTTCATCAACTTGTTGTTGCATAGATTTTCCTTGTAAAGAAGAAAAACCAGCACCTGGAACTCCATAGTTTGTTATGTTCAATCCTAAGTGATTTTCCCATAAAACTTTTGCGCTATCACTTTCTGGAATAACTGAAACAGATCCACCAAAAACGGCAACAGATTTACCAAAATTAAAAGAAGTTTTGATGGATAAGGAATCTAAAGTAGTTTGTGAAAAAATACTACCAGATGATAAAAGAAATAAGAGGGTTAAATAATTGAAATATATTTTCATCGAAGTATATGTTTTAAATGTCAAAATCAAATTATTTGATAGGAAGAACAAATGGCATATGTGTTTAAATATAATGTTTAATGGTGTTTTTGATAATTATCGAGATACTTAAATCTCTGATTTATAATTCACTCAAAAATTTTATTTCATTTTTCATAAAGCCTTCTTTAGAACTTAATGTTGTTTCATCGATAACCATGATGCTGCCATGTTTGTCGTATGTATTCCAAATAGGTAAGTTATCACCATTAGGATTTCCTGTTTTTGCAAAATTGACCCAGTAGGAAGATAGAACGTCCTCAATTGTTTTGTCGGAAGGTTGCCAATCTCGATTCCATGTATGTAGCGTATGAAGCGCGTAAGGTACCTCTGAGGTATGAAAAGCACCATAGTTTGGAAAATCTTTCTTTTCTGGGGGTACATGGCCGAACTGATATAAATAACTTGATTGTGTATTATAATTTGCCAATAGGTGTGAAGGCACCCCCGCAAAATTTAGCATACCTAATTTACTTTTCATTTTTTTGACATCCTCATTTGTATCTGCCGGAAAAAGCGCTAAAAAAGAGGCTGCTTTATCACCATAATTTGCAATTGCTTCTTCCTTATATTTTTCAACAGTCATTTCATTTCCCCCTAGAAAATCTCCATCACCTGTGACCCAACCAGAAATTACTGGTATCTGTTGCTGTTTGCCATCTTTAAAATAAGCTAGTAAATCTTTCGGTACAACGTAGCCGTCTTCTGTAATTCCGACCCTACCTATTTCTTGGTTATTGCTTATTCTTTGTAATTCTAATGCGGGTAATTGCCGTAGTTCCTCGATGGTAGTTACTTTAGCTTTTTCCATAAACCGTTGCCCTGTAGCCTCAGCCTCA
>CAXBIJ010000089.1:0-11901 GCA_963975675.1 uncultured Maribacter sp.
GATTAGCCATGCCAAAATTTCTATATTGTCTAGTCTTAGTATTGTATCCTTTTTGTTGACCAATGAACATATAGCTCTGATCTCCTATTTTACCCAAACCACCTATCATGGCTTTATCATCCTTTACGTTACGGTCTCCGTGTAATTCTAAGAATGTTTCGCCACATATAGCTTTGATATAATCTAGGGTATAAGGTCTATTCGGATGTCTAGAAAGCTGAACTCTTTGCCATGCGGTAAGGTTCTTATAAATTTCCTTTCTGGTATCGGTAAGTTTTTTCTCAATCTGCTTACAAGTCTCTGTAACGTCTACATCACTTTCCTCACCAATTACCATGCACTTGTCCAATTGCTCTTCCAATTCTTTAATAGGAAGTTCAAAATCCAAATATTCCATATTTCAATAAAGTTTCATTAGTTGCGGCTCAAAGATAAAACTTTAATACCTAAATCTTGGGTACCCTTTTTTTAATATTCTCTCTTTGTTTTAAAATACCGTTAGCAATGACCGTTGTGAGTATAATTAAGGCTCCCACATAAAACATAGGTTTCATTTTTTCTTCTGAACCGAATATGAACCACGCTAATAGAATACCATATACTGGCTCTAAATTTGTAGTAAGCATTACGGTATAAGGAGTTAATACGCGCATTATTTTTACCGAAGCAATAAATGCGTAGGCTGTACAAACTATCGCCAGAATTAGCAAATAAACCCAGTCAGTTGTAGGTAGTGTAACCAAAGTCAAATTCCAATCGCCTTTTAAGATTAAAACAATCGATAAAAAAATCACTCCTACCCCTAATTCATAGAAAGATATAATTGATGGTCTATGATTTTGCACAAGTTTACCATTAATCAAAGAAAATACAGCTGCTAAAAAAGCAGATATTAATGCTATACCCATACCAAATACATATTGGGTTTCTACTTTGAAAATTAGATATAGACCTGCTATAACTAATAAACCGAAAGCTATCTCATAACCGATTACTTTGCGACCATACCAAAACGGTTCCATTAAAGCAGTAAAAAATGCACCTGTAGACATCATAGCCAAAGCCACCGAAACTGTAGATACCTTTATGGCCAAGAAAAAGGTTACCCAATGTAACGCTACAACTATACCGCCACCTAATAGCCAGAAAAAAGTTTTTTTAGAAACCTTTAAACTGAATTTTGCAAAGTAGATATATATAGAAATGAATAATGTCGCCAACCCCATTCGTATCCAAACCAATGGCAAAGAATCAATAGTTATCAGTTTTCCTAAAATAGCCGTAAAGCCCCAAATAAAGACTATAAAATGTAGATGAAGTAAATTGAGGATTCTATCTTTTTGCATTTTGAAGTAGATAAAATGCTAAACATCCAAAAACGACATTAGGAATAATTACTGCAAGCATAGGTGAAAAACCAGATTGCTCTGCCAACGTACCAAATACCCTATCAAAAAATATGAATACAAAAGCAATTAAAATACCAAAAGCTAAGTTTGCTCCCATACCTCCTCTTCTTTTTACCGAAGAAACAGAAACTGCTATAATCGTTAAAATAAAGGCAGTTAACGGTAAAGCCCAACGCTTATACTTCACTAAAATATAGGTGTTAATATTAGAAGCACCTTTTCTTTTTTGGTCTTTAATAAAAGTATCCAATTCAAAAAGATTCTTTGTCTCTGCCACATAAGAAACAGGTGTTAAGTCACCTATATCAAAGGCGAAAATAGTATCTAATCTTCTCTTACTTTCTATAATGGCAGTATCGCCAAATATTTTGCGCTTCTTATAAGAAGTTAATCTATAATTAGAATCTTTTTCAACCCAACGAATATTTGCTGCTGAGATTTTAAAATCTAATTCATTATTCTCATTAAACCTTTCAAAAGTGAAATTATGTCCCAATTGTCTTGCAGGATCAAAACTGCTCACATAAATAAAATCCGTTTCATTCAATTGATTGAATATATTATTGGTAACCCTATCTTGTTTTCCTTTTTTTAAGTACTTATACTTAAATTCATTAAAACCTACACTCGCATTGGGAACAACAAACATGGTCATAAAAAACATTAGAATAGCAATCATCGTTGCACCGATAATATATGGTCTTAGAAATCTACCATAAGATACCCCTGAACTCAAAATAGCTACAATTTCGGTGTTATTTGCTAGTTTAGAAGTGAAGAATATAACAGATAAAAATAGAAAAATAGGAAATAATAGATTGCCTATGTAAATCGTAAAGTTCACATAATACATTATTATTTCATTTAACGGTGCCTCGTTGTCAATCATCTTGCCAATTTGCTCTGCTAAATTCACCATAATCCCAATGGGAATAAATAACAAAAGCATTAACGCGAATGTCGCTAGATACCGTTTTAATATGTATTTATCTATTATCGAAAGCATTATAGCCTTTTATCCATTTGTTTAACCATGATATCTTTCCATTGCCTAAAATCTCCAGTTAAAATATGCTTTCGTGCCTCACGAACAAGCCACATGTAAAACCCTAAGTTATGAATTGTAGCAATTTGTTTACCCAAATACTCATTGGCTGCAAACTTCTTATTTTTAATATTAATGGTCCCATGAGCTGTAAACAACATTCCGTTTCTAGCATTTCTAGTCGGCATTACGCAATCGAACATATCAATGCCCAATGCGATATTCTCTAAAATATTGATCGGTGTACCTACACCCATTAAATATCTAGGCTTGTCTTCAGGTAAAATTTCACAAACCACTTCGGTCATACCATACATTTCTTCTGCCGGTTCACCTACTGATAGTCCGCCAATGGCATTACCTTCTGCACCTGCATTTGCGATGTATTCCGCTGATTGTCTTCTTAAATCTTTATACGTAGAACCTTGAACTATTGGAAAAAATGTTTGTTCATAATCGTACGTAAAAGGTGTTTTTTTAAGATGATTAATACATCTATCTAACCATCTATGGGTCATATGCATTGACCTTTTAGCATAATTATAATCGCATGGGTATGGTGTACATTCATCAAAAGCCATAATGATATCAGCGCCAATAACACGCTGTATTTCCATTACATTTTCTGGCGTGAATAAATGCATAGAACCATCGATATGAGATTTGAACTTTACACCCTCCTCTTTTATCTTTCTATTTGCCGATAAGGAATATACCTGATAACCACCACTATCGGTAAGGATATTTCTATCCCATCCCATAAATTTATGGAGTCCGCCTGCTTTTCTTAATATTTCGGTTTTTGGCCGAAGAAAGAGATGGTAGGTATTCCCTAGAATAATATCAGGATTAATTTCTTCCTTCAATTCTTTCTGATGCACTCCTTTAACAGAGGCCACGGTGCCCACAGGCATAAAAATTGGCGTCTCTATAACTCCATGATCAGTAACTACGGATCCTGCTCTTGCTTTTGATTGTGCGTCGGTTGTATGTAATGTAAACTTCAAATTTTCTAAATCTAGTTGCAAATATAATGAACTGGTGATGGGAAAAACTTAATAAAAACCAAAGATGTTATTGAAATTATCAATTCCTACTGCCTTATACAATAACTCAATAAAATGAAGATTAGCCCATTAGATAAACTAAACAATAAAGGTACAACCCCTGCGTTTTGATGGTATAACTAGAAATGGAAGCTTTGGTATTGTATTTGCTGATAGTTCCACTCTAAACAAAACAGATATGAAAAAAACAATTTTAGTAGCTATTATGGCACTCTCAGGGCTATATGGTATGGCTCAGGGCGATTCCAGTTTTGGAATTAAAGGAGGATTAAATTATAGTGCAAACGGTGATTATTTTGAATCTGCAGGTGATGCTGCAGAAAACCCAGATCGTAATATAGGATATCACCTAGGTGTTTTTGGAAAAATTGGAGCATCTAAAGTTTATGTACGACCAGAACTAGTTTTTACCAAGACTAAATCTGATTATGAGAACAGTAAGTTCGACATGAGTAAGTTAGATGTACCGGTACTATTAGGAATAAATGTAGTAGGACCATTACATGTATTTGCTGGACCAGCTTTTCAATACATTCTAGACACTAAGTTTGACGGTATAAAAATAGATGATGTTGAAAAAGACTTTACTGTAGGTATGAATATCGGTGCAGGTGTAAATTTTGGTAAGTTAGGTGTCGATTTACGATATGAGCGTGGCTTTAGTAATAATGAAGCTACGTTTATAAATACTGAAATAACAGCTGTAGGACCAAGCAGAATAGATACAAGACCAGACCAATTAATTTTAAGTTTGTCATTGGCCCTATAACTAAGGTTCGAAAATAAAAAACCCTCTTAAGAATTCTTAAGAGGGTTTTTTATTTTATACAACTTATAATTTATAAATCGTTGTCAAGATGATCAGGAGTTCCGTCACCGTCAGTATCTTTAAAACCAACAAAATTACCTTCAGCATCTAACTCTATTTCATCAATAGTTAAAATACCGTCGTTGTCATCATCAGTATCATTAAAGTTCGCTAAATATACTCCGAATGATTCTGAATCACCATCCGTATTATCGTCAAGTAAATTCCCATTATTATTTAAATCTTCTAAAATGGATGGAATACCATCACCATCAAAATCTGAATCTGGCTCATATGCAAAAGCATCTACTTTAAAAAGTATGGGCGAATATGCAGGTATTAAGGTATTTGGTGAATTATCAAAATAGCCTAACGCAGCAGGTATAAAAATTGCACCAATACCATACCCCTCGTAGCTAACTGTACCATCTGTATTTTGAATAGGGCCCATACCTGTTTGGAATTTTTTCATACCATTACCAAATCCTCTTACAACTGAAGAAAGGTTAAAACGCACCGGTTGATTAGAAGAAGCATCGAATAATGTGCCGTCAAGTAAGGAGCCTTCATATCTTAGAATCGAAAAATCACCAATAGTTGGCTTCCCTTCCTCGACCCCTTGTCTTACAACAAGGGTATAAAGTTTAACATCAATTACTTCGCCATCGGTTCTTCCTAAATCTGATGATTTAACAGAAATCGTTTCAGTAATTAAATTAGAACTATCAAAAATCGATTGCTTATTACTGTTATCACCTGCGATAGTATCAAATCTTATTCTGAAATCGAAACCTTCTGGTGGTGTATCAAATTCATCTTTATTATAAAAATGTGTTGTAAGGAATTCAACAATCTCAGCCTCATCCTCAATTACAACTTCACTTAATAACCTTGGTGGTACTACTTCACCAATAGAAGCATCATCCTTCTTACATGAACTTATAATTATTAGTCCGGCTATTAATAAATAGGCATATTTCAATTTCATCAAAAATCTATTTTAAGCGCGCAAGATACAATTTTCCACTATTTTTGTTTGGAAGTTAACAAAGAATTGTACCCTTAATGCGCATAGATAAATTCTTGTGGAGCACACGTTATTTTAAAACTAGAAATATTGCATCAACGGCATGTAAAAAAGGTCACGCGAAAATCAATGGTCAAACTGCAAAGCCAAGCAGAGAGGTTTACCCTATGGATGAAGTGATTATTCGCAAAAACCAGATAGATTATAAATTTACTGTTTTAGATATACCAGCTAATCGTGTAGGGGCTAAATTGGTAGATATCTATCGAAAAGACACGACACCAAAAGAAGCATTTGAACACAATGAGCTTTTACAATATTCAAAAGACTACTATCGTAAAAAAGGTATAGGCCGACCTACCAAAAAAGACAGGCGTGATATTGATGATTATTTAGAGGCCCCCTCTGAAAATAAAGATTTAGATACTACATCTTCTGATAATAACAATAAAGAAGAGGAATAAGGCTAACTTTTAAAAACATAACTATCTTTATTCTTTTAAGAAAAACACATGGAACAGACCATACTTTCACATTTACAAATTCAACATAAAATTGAACGCATAGCCTATCAAATTTATGAAGCCAATGTTAATGAAGAAGAAATTATCATTGCAGGTATAGACGGTGGTGGATTACAATTTGCTAAAAAAATTGTTTCGAAGCTTAAAAAGATTACCACAGCAAAAATTACGTTGTGCAAATTATCAATGGATAAAACCAATCCATTAAAAAGTGGTGTTACTACCTCTATGAAGCAAGAAGAATTTATAGATAAATCGGTTGTAATCGTTGATGATGTGCTTAATTCAGGAACAACCTTAATATATGGTGTTCACCATTTTCTTAAAACTCCTTTAAAGCAACTAAAAACCGCAGTATTGGTAAACCGTAATCATAAAAAGTATCCGGTAAAGGCTGATTATAAAGGAATTTCTTTGTCCACTTCGTTACAAGAGCATGTAAACGTTCGTTTTGAAACTAAAAATGACAGAGTCTTTTTAGACTAATAAATTGATAATCATTTCTGCAATTTCAGTGGGTGAATTTTTATCACCCTTCACTTTTTGATGTGCTTTATTGTAATAGAAACTTCTTTCGAATAAATGCTTACCAATAAACTCTTGCATTTCATCGTCTTTTACATGAGCAATCATAGGTCGGTGATTCTTTTCGAATTTCAATCGTTCTGAAAGTTCATTAATACCTATGTTTAAATAAAATGAGTTAGCTGTATTCTCATTTACCAGCTCCATATTATCTCCAAAACACGGAGTTCCCCCTCCTAAGGAAAGCACAAAATTGGTTTCAGTTAAGAAAATTTGCGAAAGATATTCTCGTTCTTTTTTTCTAAAATAGAGCTCTCCCCTATTTTTAAAAATTAAACCAACAGACATATTTTCTTGTTGTTCTATATAATCATCTAAGTCTAAAAATTTAATATTTAAATGGTTAGCAACAATTTTACCAATAGTTGTTTTACCACTTCCCATGTAACCTAGCAATACAATTTTCACATCTTTCATTTGTACAAAATTGAACTAAAATAAAAGGAATTCAAAAAAAAAGAAATTTATCTTAAAAAGGGTTTGGATAATAAAGTAATCGACTTATATTTGCACCCGCATTGAGGGAATATTAGTTCTGAAAATGCTTTTGACCTGGTAGCTCAGTTGGTAGAGCATCTCCCTTTTAAGGAGAGGGTCCTGGGTTCGAGCCCCAGCCCGGTCACCACTTTATTAAAAGCCTCTTCGAAAAAACAAGAGGCTTTTTTATTTAAACTCGTGAACTGATTTTTTAAGATTACTAACGTAATAGTTCTTTACAATTTTGACCTGGTAGCTCAGTTGGTAGAGCATCTCCCTTTTAAGGAGAGGGTCCTGGGTTCGAGCCCCAGCCCGGTCACTTTTTAAATACTTGATTATAAAAAAGTTAGCAATTTTAATAATTGCTAACTTTTTTTATGCAATTGATTTTCAGTTATTTACAAATTTTTATGTTTTCCCATATTAATTAAAGCGTAGGTAACCCCAAAGTATTGGATTTTGGGTTGTGTTCAAGATCTTTGGTAGTGAAGCTCTTTCTCCGAAATGAAGATCAACGCAATGAAGTGGTAATGTGCTGAATGGGTTCTAAATATCTTGGTTTTAGTGTCACATAAAAGGTCAATTAACAAGATTACTAATAAGGACCACATTTGGGACACTATCAAACAAAGGTTTTAACTTTCGTTTGAATGGCCCTTAAAACGGCAGTAATAACGGCCAATTTTATTGGCTTTTTTCCTGAATCCAAAAAATGCTAACCCGTTTATACTATAAAAAGAGCCTCAATACCTATTGAGACTCTTTTACAATAGTTATTTAGCTTTAACCAGTTTGACAGAATATTAGTATATTAACCTGTGTTATTTTAACAACATACAAAACTCCTTCTAGTCTATCTCCAAATCTATACTCCGCATTTGGTTTGAACCTCAAGTTAAACAACAATTTAAATAGCCACACTCCTATTTCAAATTCGAAGTCAGCTTCAGCATATTAGAACTTAAGGAAAACAGCCAACTTAGTTGTTCCCATATCAACTGTTCTTCTTGATGATTTCGTTTTTGGGCACTATTAGTATCGGCACTTAAATTCACATGTTCAGATTCGAACCTGGGCAATTGTTTTTCAAAAGAAATAACCTCATCGAGATTTGGTTTTTCCTCACGTATATCTTCACTATATAACGATTGAAGTACGAATGAGAGGTTTTCATCAATCTTTGAGATAATACCATTAAAACGTTCTGATGCTTCAGTAGTGGTATGGTGTTGAATATAAATACTCAACGATGCCAAAGAAGATAAAAAGTTATGGTTCAATTCAACCAACTCATATATTTTATTCAGATTCTTTTGCTTGGAAAGAGGCTCTTGGGTCATTCGCTGAAAGGCCGAACTTAGGTTAGATGTTTCTAAAAAAGCATTTTTACGAGCTAGTCTATAATTTGTAGGCACACTTCCTTTGTGTATATAATAGTCTGCAATTTTTGACAGATATACTCTGTTCGCTTCAACACTTTTGGCAACATCTTTTTGTATTTCTTGAAAACTCCAGCTTGGCCATAAAAACAAAAATCCTAAGTATGATAATCCTGCTCCGACCAAGGTATCTAGAATACGGTATTGAATTACAGTCATAACATCAGGCTGTAGAATACCATAAATAAACACAATACTTATTGTGACATATATTGCCGATGCTTTATAGTTTTTCTGAAGCATTGACAAGGCAATTACAAAAGATATCAATGCCAATGCGGCATATACATACACATCTTGTATTAAAAATACAATACATGCAGCGATTACACCACCAATGATTGTACCAATTGTTCTGTCCTTAGAACGTGCTTTTGTAAGACCATAATTAGGTCTCATAATCAAAATAATAGTCAAAAGTATCCAATACGGATTCTGAAATGAAAACAAGTTACCTAAAACAAAACCAATCATTAAAGTCACCGCTAAACGTAAAGAGTGCCGAAATATCGTAGACCTAAAACTTAGGTTTCTCAATAATATTCTCGGACTATAATCTTGAGAGATTAAAAATCGTTTTAGAATTTCTTTATCAATAAATTCTTCAGAAGCTACATCGTTATCACTTAACAACCATTTTATTCTCTTCAGCTTATCGAATTGCTTTTCTTGGTACTCCACTAAATTTTGAAACATGATAAATGCTTCGTATGCCTTCGTCTCTTTTATTGTACTCAGCTCTAAAATCTTAATTCGTATTTCTTCAAAAAGCGCTGTCAACCCATCATGCTTTGGTAATTGATTTGGCTTGTTTCCAATTTCAGAAATCAACTGTAATTGCTTTGCCATTTCAAAAATTAAGTTTTGAAACAGCTTTGTAAATTCAGGATGCAGTATAAACTGCTCGTCCATCTTTGTATAATTTACAGGGTTGGCACCAGCATTTTCCAACATTTCTATGAGCTGTACCAATACCAAGACGCGTTTACCATTATACACTGATCTACCAGAATTTTTTCGAGAAAGAATTAAAATTTCACGAAGTGTATCGTGCTGTTCGGTGAGTTCGCTCTGCAATAAGAACAATGCTTTTTGCAGTTTTTTTCTGTTCGAATGTTGGTCAATTAGCTTACCACGTTTCTTTAGAAGTTTCCCTGTACTACCTATGGTTTCATATAAAATCTCTTCCGTTTGCCCCTTCGGATTTATTTTAAACCATAACAATGACAACGCCAAATACCATAGGCCACCAAGACCTACTAATAATGAGTATTCATAAATCTTCAACTTATCGTGAGTGTGGGCAAAACTTAAAATCAAAGCTAAAAGTCCTGAAAAACTTATAAGTGAAGCCCTAAAACCATAGGCTGAAATAAAGGAAATGACAAAACTTGCTACCCCTAAAATAGCAAGAGAAAGCCATGGCGAATAATTTAAATAACCACCAATAAAACTTACAGCCATTACTAAAGCGCAAGAAAAAAGTATACCCAAAACTTTGTGTCGTAGACTACCATGAACATCACTAGGTGAACACCAAAAAGCACCAAAACAAATAGCTACGCCAATTTCGGTATAACCTGTTAGTATACCAATACTAATAGGCGTTACCACAGCAAATACGGTAAGTACTGACTTAGAAAAATTAGTACTTCCCAGAAACTGAATCAGTTCATTGAAGTAAACAGAAATATAATGTTGAATTTTGCCCAATACCTGTAAAATCAAGCACAAAGATACGCTTTGCAGTAAGAAGCAATTGACCTTAAAAAAACAAAAAGTGCCGAGATATACAAACCTCACCACTTTTAAAATTCGTATTAAAAGTTGAACCTAATCGGTAAGTAACATTATATGTAATGAATAGCTATTTGGGAAAGTTGACTACATATTATCAATAAGTCTTTTATAGACCATATTGAACCAAGGGCATGGGTATATATTTCTAATTGTTATTCGAAAAGCTGATTTTTAAGTTCAAATGCACCAAAATATCTTTTAATTAGCATTAATGGTACAACATAGTATTTCCTTTTAATTTCAAATATTCTATTGACCATTTTCAAAACAAAATTACCATCCATTACAATAGTTTCACGATGCAAAGGTTTTCATTTGTTAGATTTTAGTGAGTTTATGGTTATTTATGATTTACACTCGCAAATTAACCTCTCCATTTCAAAGATTTTAATTGAGTAATGGTGGATGAAATTTTTCTGTAGATGAATGGTTTTTTAAGTTCGATAGCTGATTGTGAAGTAAATGAACAATAAACTTATCTTTGTTTTGTTATATTTTCTTACAGAATTTGATAACTATAAAAGACGAATGTCTTAATAGGGATATATTATTTGAATTATTTTGCGAATAAGTAATAAGCGGATTTCAAAATCACATAACATACCCTTGTAGGTATTCTATTATTAAATTATAAGCTGTTCGCTTTTTATTCTAATCTTCATCTCATATATTTAATACCTTTAGGTAGAACTTGATTGTAATTTAAACTTTGGAAAAAAAAACCAATACCCTTTTAATATTAGCTTTAATTGTAGGGCTTGCTTTTCATGGTTCTGCCATTTTCTTCACTTTAGAATCTACCTATGATGCATTAATTCATTTATTTTTTGCCGATCATTATGCCAATAGTTGGTTCGACCCGTGGGAATACAGATGGTATACTGGCTTTACCGTGCAATCTTACCCACCGTTAGTTCACCAACTCATAGGTATACTATCTTACATAGGAGGCCTAAAATTCGGCATGTATACCGTAGCATTAATTGCAATTGTATTATTTATAACTGGAGCTTATAGATATACCCTATTAATGACCGGCAGTAGAAGAATAGCAGGCTATGGTGCAGTTATGGCAGTTTTCTCATCTACTTTTGTAGAGACTTTACACATTTTCGGGCAGTTACCAAGTATTATGGCATTATCCATTCTTCTGCACTCCATGACAGAAATTTACTTATGGATAAAAACTGGTAAAACTCGGTACTTTATTACGTCTGTTACTATGCTGGCGGTAACCGTTACTTCTCATCATGTTACGCCAATTTTTGGCATGGTGTTTTTTATAGCTCCATTAATAGGAATGGCAGTTATGGATGCTGCTAGAGAAAAAGTAAACACTTACAAGGAACTAAATTTCAGAGTATTCTGGAACACCACTTTGCAGCATTTTTGGCGAATTGCAAAATTTGGAGGTAGTGCTATTTTTTTAATCGTTTTCTGTATTTTTCCTTATTGGTATAACTCCAAAAGAAACCCAATTACCCAAGTTGCTATTCCGCATGGATCACGAGATAATTTCTTAGAAATAACGTCATCAGGTCTAGTCTTTTTTATAATTCCGTGGGGAGTATTTCTTTTTATTTTACCCTATTTCTTTTATAGATATTTTAGTAAAAGATATGTGTTCTTCGGATTATCTTTTGCATTACTAACCATTTTAGGAACTGGTGGCACTACCCCTATTCCACTAATGATGTTGGGTGAAACAGCATTTAATATT
>CAXBIJ010000090.1:0-11710 GCA_963975675.1 uncultured Maribacter sp.
TGAGGGTAAAATATAAACAGAAAAAGTAGAATATTATGTAATTGCATTGGTAATCACTTTGATAGTTTCGTTATTTCTACATGCATTCTATTTTTACAAAGCATTACAAGACACCAAAGTTAAAGAGCAAAAAATAATAGCCGGTTCAGCTTCCGCCAAATTCGATGCTTTAAAGAATCAGCTAGATCCTCATTTTTTGTTCAATAGTTTAAATGTGTTGACCAGTTTAATTGAAGAAGACCCGATTCAGGCACAAAAATTTACAACCTCGCTATCTAAAGTATATCGGTATGTATTGGAGCAGAAAAGTAAAAATCTAATTTCTGTAGATGAAGAATTACAATTTGCCAAAACTTATGTTCGCCTATTAAAAATGCGTTTTGAGGACAGCATAATATTTGAAATTCCTGATAAGGCATTAAACCCCGATGCTAAAATAGTGCCCTTATCACTTCAGTTGTTATTAGAGAACGCTGTGAAGCATAATGTGGTAACATCCTCTAAACCTTTACATATAAAGATTTATGAAGAGGATGATTATTTATATGTAACCAATAATTTACAAGAGAAGCAAGTGGTTAAAAAAAGTAGTGGCGTAGGCTTGCAGAATATACGTCAGCGCTATGCCATTCTAACCAAGAAAGAAATGCAAATTTTTAAAACTGCGAAAGAATTTAAGGTACGTTTGCCGATGTTGACCAATGCTATTGCTTTTAGGGAGACTCAAGAAACTCATATGAGTGCGAAACGGTATGAGAAAGCAAAGGAGAGGGTTGAGGCCATTAAAGGTTTCTATGGTAATCTTGTGGCGTATTGTGTTGTAATTCCTGTATTGGCCTATATAAATTATAGAACAACAAACTTTACATGGGTAATTTTTCCGGCGCTAGGTTGGGGTTTTGGTTTGTTAGGTCATGGGCTAAAAGCCTATGGATACAATCCTCTTTTCGGTAAGAATTGGGAAGAAAAGAAAATTAGAGAATTCATGGAAAAGGATAACTTCTAAATGCAGTTTAAAGGGTGTACGAATGAAGCTAACAGCAGCGATAAAAGAATCTATAGACAACAGTGTGTTGTGCTGGCTTGCGACATCATCTACTGATAACCTACCTAATGTTTCTCCAAAAGAGATTTTTAGCTATTTCGAAGATGACTGTATTATAGTAGCGAATATTGCATCACCACAAACCGTTCGTAATATAAAACAGAACAAGAACGTCTGTATCAGCTTCATTGACATTTTAAAACAAAAAGGTTTTCAATTAAAAGGAACGGCTGAAATCATTGAAATATCATCTTCAGAATTCGCTAAAATGGAAAACATTTTAAATACTCTGACCGAGGGTAAATTTCCGTTTGCAACCATCACAAAAATTAAGGTTAGCGCTGCTAAACCCATTATTACGCCTAAATATCTGTTTTACCCTGAAACTACCGAAGCGGAGCAAATTGAAAATGCCATGAAAACGTATGGTATTTAATACCTAAAAAAGCTTGTCAGTTCGAGTGGTTTTAAGGTAAGGTATAGCGATAAATTAAAATAGCCTTCATTACGAAAGTATACTGTTGACAATAATTCGTGACACTTAAATTCAATGGGCAATCACTGAAATAATACCAGAGATATATAAACCTACAATTCAGTCACAAAAAGTTACAACTGGGTAGTTCAATTTTTTAAAACCAAGAGTATCTGCCGAAATTTGAAGTATAGAAATCAATTAGTTATAACCTAAATACTTTTAAAGATGGAATCAAATTTCAAAAACGAACAGAATTATAAATATCAAAAAGCAAAAGAAAAGGTAAATGCAATAAAGGGCTTCTACGGTAATGCACTGGCATACTGTATTGTAATACCTGTACTAGCATATATCAATTATAGAACAACAGATTTTCCTTGGGCAATATTTCCTGCATTAGGTTGGGGGTTAGGCTTATTGATAAACGGACTTTGTGCCTATGGTTACAATCCGCTATTCGGAAAGAATTGGGAAGAAAAAAAGATTAAAGAATTTATGCAAGAATCATAATCTAATAAACTAAAGATCATGGATAATACGAAATATATAAAAGCACGAGAGCGAGTAAACGAAATAAAAATATTTTATGGTAAGGTACTATCGGCATTGTTTACCATTGTCATCGTTGCCGCTATAAACTATTATCTAAATGAGTGGGCGTACCCTTGGTTTCTTTGGGTAGTATTCGGATTAGCAATCAGCTTATTTATAAAAGCAAATAAAATCTTTAACTTGAATCCGTTTATGAACCGAGATTGGGAAGAACGAAAAATTCAAGAATTTATGAAACAAGAAGAAAATACAAAGCCATGGAGATAAACGAATTTGAACAATCAGATAAATTAGCGAGAGCTCAAAAGCAAGTAAAAGAACTAAAAGGATTCTATATTCACCTTTTAGTATATATCTTGGTGAATGCTTTCATTTGCATAATTACCACTATGGCAAGAATGAGTAGCGGTGAATCTTTTATAGAGGCATTCTTTAACTTAGGAACTTTATCAACTCCTTTTTTCTGGGGAATAGGTTTGGCCTTTCACGCAGCAAAAGTGTTTAATTATAGTCCGTTCTTTTCAAAAGATTGGGAAGAAAGGCAAATTAAGAAATACATAGAGCAAGAAAAGAAAGAAGCAGATAAGTATAGATAATATGGAAAAGAATCAAGACGCTGAAGACCGTAAAGAGATAAAAAATAGTGTATTGTCTAAATATGAAAGAGCAAAAATTAAGGTTGCTTCCATAAGGGGTTTTTACTATCACGCCATAGTTTATGTTATTATAAACCTTATGTTATTTATACTAAGACATAAATTCACTTTTATACTCATCAATGTAAATGCACTTGGTAATCCAGAATTTTTAGAATGGATTGACTGGAATGTATATGGTACCGCCATAGTATGGGGAGTTATACTGGCTATACATGGAATAAGGGTACTTGGTGAATTTTCGTTATACGTAAGAATTTGGGAAGAACGCCAAATTCAAAAGTATATGAATTCAAACAACAACTAAAAATAATCTGATACTGAACGTATAAAACCAACCCATGAAAACCATAATTATAGAAGATGAAAAACCTGCTGCTCGCAGATTAAGCAGAATGCTAGAGGGTTTAGATCTCAAAGTATCGACTATGCTTCATTCAGTAGAAGAGGCGATACATTGGTTTCAGAATAATGAGCATCCTGATCTTATTTTTTTAGATATTCAATTATCTGATGGACTTTCATTCGAAATATTTGATGTTATTGAAGTGCATAGTGCAATTATATTCACCACTGCTTTTGATGAATATGCTTTGCAGGCATTTAAATTAAATAGTATCGATTATCTATTAAAACCAATAGATGACGAAGATTTGGAGCACGCGGTACATAAATATAAAACACGATTTAAATCGGTTACAGAACCCAATAAAATAGCTTTAGATTTTGAGGATATTAAAAAATTATTGGTAAACCCCTTAGAGCGCGAGTACAAAAAACGTTTTACGGCAAAAGTAGGGCAGCATATAAAAATTATTAACTCTGAAGATGTGGAGTGTTTCTACAGTGAAAATAAAGGAACCTATGCAGCCACTAAAGACGGGCGAGATTATTTGTTAGATACTACCTTAGAGCAGCTAGAAAATGAGTTGAAACCAAAGGTGTTTTTTAGGGTAAGTAGAAAGTTTTTTGTCAATATAGAGTATATAAAAGACATCATTTCATACACAAATTCTAGACTTCAAATTAAATTAAATAATAACCCTCAATTAGAAATAATTGTGAGTAGAGAAAAAGTGAAGGACTTTAAGCTTTGGTTAGAGTAGGTTTTTTAAAATACTAAATAACAAGTAGTTGCGTTAATTTTTAAATGATTTTTCTTCCTCATCTATCCTATTTTCATCGAAAGCAGAGGGTAATAATTTAGGAATAAGTTTTATAAAAATCGGAAGTAATATCGCGCCGCCGGGCAGAATAAAAATGGCCAAAGAAGGTATGCTCTTAAAAATATCTAAAAGTTGATTTTGAACCTTTTTTTTCTCTTCTCGGCTTAAATCTCTAATAGTAGATTTTGAAATCAAGGCAACAAGTTCGGCACTCTGCGAAAGTTCTTTATGTAGTCTTTTACTATTACGTAAAATAAGTTTCTTTACAACTTTGCCCATACTATTGTAGAACTGATGTGCAAGGTTCTTTTCCTTTAAATAAGGAATAATTTCTACGTTCAACTTAAAGAACTCAGTTACATGATTTATCGATTCGGAGATAACACTATTTTCGAAATTTAAATCTTTTCCGATGCCAAAAATAAATTCAGACTCGGTATAGTCTAAAGAATGATCTTCCCAAACCGTAAGACAAGCCATATCTAGTAAATAACGATTTTCCCAGATTTCTTTATTGTTTAAAAGTCTATCACGGTAAGAACCATCAAAATTATTTTCAGCACAATTTATGTAGGTCAATGACGAAGCTAATAATTGAGAAAGCTTATTGTCTTTTCTATTTTGTTCTTTAGAACTAAGTGCGTGATAGGTAATATTAATTGCTAAGAATTCAATTTCCTCAGCCTTAGTTTTTAAGTCTTCTATATCATTTAGGTAGTGTTTAAAAAGTAATACATCTACAAATAATAACGAGTTTGTTATAAGACTATTGAATGTTTTACTGAAAATGTTGTCCTCAATATATATTCTAGAGTCCATGAATTTTTCGAGTTTGGCAGAAGTTTTTTTACTAGAAAAGAGCTTACCGAAAAATCCAGAAGTATTAATTTTTAAAAGCTCATAGAACTTATAAACTTGCTCTACAAAATCATTAAAACCCCCTCCTTCTTTTAAGAGGTACGTATAATAAAGGGCATTAAGTAAATTTATTTTAGCCTTTTCATCTTCAGACAAAACATGCTCTGGATGTATAAAATTCGGAATTCCAGAATTTAACCCATACACGAACCCACTCTTTCTCAGAGTATTATACAAGGCGTCAAAATCGGGGAAAGCATTTTGGTGTTTTTGAACGACCGAGCCATATTTTTCAATCCAACCAGAGGCAGACGGGTTCATATCTTAATACGTTTATAGTTGCAAAGTTAGCTAATTATTGTTTTATACTAAACGTATTCATATTTATAAAAGGTTACTTCTTCGCTAAAAAATAATTTTAGAAGTAGCTTCATATGAAAAGGTGTGGAATAAATATTAATTTTTTTTTGGATAAAAATGAACCTTTCGTTTTTTGCTGCGTAAGTAGGGGTGATTCTAATCTAAAAAAAAGAAATAATGAAAAAATCAAAATTATTTATGGGACTTGGGGCATTAGCTCTAGTAGGAGTTCTTTTAGTTGCGGCAGATCATATTGATGCGCCTGGTTCTATGGGGACCTCTGCAGACATTGCCGATTTTTATGCATTTGAACCATCACTTGGTTCAGATAACACCGTATTTGCGGTAGACCTTCAATCTAATGTATTACCAGATTTGGCATATGGTACATTTGATGAGAATGTATTGTTAGAAATCAATATCGATAAGGATGGCGATTTGGTTGAAGATTTAGTAATACAAGCGATACCTAGAGATGGTAAAATGTATTTTTTCGGACCTATTGCGCCAAGCGAAACAGGATTGAATGGCACAGTTATGGTTGATTCACCATTAGGTTCGGTAGCTATTTCTGCTGAAACTGCAATAGTTGAAACAACAAGTAATGGAGTAACTCTTTTTGCAGGACCTCGACAAGATGCTTTTTTCTTTGACTTCTTTCAATTTAACGCTGTAATTGGCGGTCAAGCTCCATTAGGTTTTAAACCTGCTGGTGACCCTGCGACTACTGAAGATGATGATACAACTGCTGTTGATACTTTCGACGGTGCCAACACCATGTCTATTGTTATTGAAATTCCAAACACGCTTTTAGGAGAAACAACTGCAGTTAATGTTTTGCAATTACCAGTGTACAAAACTTGGGTAACTACAAATGTTAAACAATAATAACCTTATAAATATAACTAAGATGAAATTTAAAAATATAAAATATACCTTTTTATCACTTTGTGCAGTAGCTGCTTTAGCTTCATGTAATAACGATGATGATACGCCAGTAGTAATGACACCTACTTGTAATGACGGAATAATGAATGGTGATGAAACTGGCGTTGATTGTGGCGGTACTTGTGCACCATGTGAAGATGCTATGCAACCTACCATGCCTGATTTTACAGGAACATATGCACAAGTTGATTTTATGGGAAGACCAGGAATTAACACGGTTTTGAGTGCAGACGGAGACATTAAAAATTCCCATAACATGTCAATTCCTTCAGAAATGCAGGCAACTTTTCAAGCCGCTTTTGAAGCTAGATTAGAAGCATATCATGATGTTTACGCTACTATTTTAGGAGCTGATCCTGCTGCAGTAAACTATGAGCCAAATATTTTGGGTGATATTCTAAACGGTCCTGCTGCTGATGGTTATACGAACAACCCGGTATCAGCAACTGTTTTAACTACAGTATTATCTAATGACGTTCTTGAAGTTGCTCCAAATCTACCAACTACGTATTTCAATGGTGGTAGTGGTGCTCCTAATTATGAAGGCGCAATCGGCTTAACAGGAAGAACTCCTCAAGATGATGTTATTGATGTTTCATTGATATTATTATTTGGTGGGGGTGATGGAGCTAGATTTAGCGGTCAAGATACCGATAATGATGGTATGGCAGATTTACCAAGATTAACTTCAGATGGCGTTGGGCTAACCGCTACTGTAGGTACTACGTTCCCATACTTGGGTTCACCAGAATAAGAAGTTGCCTTCACCTTACAGATTTTAATTAATCGGTAAGACTGGCACACCCTAATTGCTTATGAAAGAGAAGGGCTAGGGGAGTTGAAAAGCTCCCCTTTTTTTAAACAATCCGAATAAAACACAACCTCATGAAATTAATAAAGCTATTCATAGTATTGATTCTGGTATCCTCTTGTGATACTAAAAATCAGGACGCAGTTGCTCAAAAAAAAGATTACGAAAAGTATTTAGTTTCTAAAGAAGTAGAAACAACATCCAAGTATTTTGAACTTTGGAATACTAAAATTAGACCCGATAGCATACAGCTTACCAGTTTTGGAATTGTGGGTGGTGAATACAACAGATATTTTCAACAAACCGGGAATATTGAGTTTTTAAAGAAAGCAGAAAAGAGCCTAAAAAAAGCAGTTGATATCGCTAATATTGGCAAGCCAGGTTATTATAGGGCATTGGCACGAAATTATATTTCACAGCATCGTTTTAGAGAAGCGTTGACATTAGCAGATTCTGCCGCTACAATTGGTGGATATAAGAATGAAACACAAAGCTTGTTTTTTGATGTGCATATGGAGTTGGGTAACTATCAACTTGCCGAAAAATATTTAGATAGTTTAAAAAACATGTCCGATTTCGGATATATGATACGTTTAGCAAAATGGAACGATTATAAAGGAGATTTAGACACCACCATCAATTTTATGGAAATGGCTAGGACTAAAGCTGAATCAGCTAAAAATAAAGATTTAATGGTATGGAGTTATACCAATTTAGGCGATTATTATGGTCATGCAGGTAGAATAAAAGATTCATACAATCAATATTTAAAGGCTTTGGAAATTGATTCGGATAATGCCTATGCCAAAAAAGGGATTGCATGGATTGTATTCTCAAATGATAAGAATGCGGTTGAAGCTATTCGTATACTAGATTCAGTAACCATAACATATAATGCTCCAGATTATTTTTTACTTAAAGCTGAAATAGCAGAATATATGGGTGATGATTTAATTCGAACAAAAAATTTAGATCAATATTTTAAAAGGGTGAAAAACGAAATGTATGGCGAAATGTATAATGCATACAATCTAGAATTATATCTAGATGAAACGAAACAGTTCGATAAGGCATTAGAATTGGCTAAAACAGAGGTTAATAATAGACCTACGCCAGAATCGTATAGCTGGTTAGGATATAGTTATCTGAAAAAAGGAGAAATAAAAAAAGCTGTTGAAATTATGGATACCTATGTTTATGGTAAAACATTTGAACCAGCATTATTATACCAAGCGGCTGAGGTGTATAAAGCCAATGGAGCAAAAGAAAAAGTTAAAGGATTAAAAGAAGAATTAATAGGTACCCTTTATGAGTTAGGGCCCAATATGGAAAAGCAAGTCCATGATTTGTAATTGATTGCCCAATTATTTTCATTTCTGGTTTGTTTTAGGTTGGATTGTTTTTTTCAGTGCTACGGTTTTAATCGTGGCACTGTCATTTTTAGGTATTTCATCGAAAATTTAACGTTTTTTAAGATATGTTTAGATGAAATACATATATTTATCGACCAAATACATTTAAAATGCCCCAGCATCTTAAATAATTGAACCAAAAATAACCAAGTAAACTAATTAGTGTTATGGAATACCTACTCTTTACATTATGGATTAGCTTAATGATTTTATTAGTTGGTAAAGCAGTTTTTGCCTATAGATCACTACAAAGAACACTCCACAGAACGAATAGTTCTATTTAAATCAATTTTCTAAGCAGTACTGGTAGTAATAGCAAGTCTAGTATTAAAGCTGTTACCAAGGTTACACTTATAATCAATCCTATAGTTATACTAGGTTGGTGAATAGAAAATAACATGACCATAAATCCGAAAAATAGGATAATGGTTGTAATCACCAATGCTCTACCGGTTTGGGCGAAAGTTTTTTCAAGCGCAGCCTCTTTATCTAAACCTTGAGTAATACTTAACTTATACTTTCCTAAAAAATGTATAGTGTCGTCGACCGCGATACCAAATACGATAGCAAATACAACAGATAATGATGCTTCTAAGGGTATGCCCAAAAATCCTAAAATTCCTCCTGCAAATAGAATAGGTAGAACATTCGGTACAAGAGAAATTAAAAAGATTTTAATATCTCGAAAAACAAAAGCCATAATAACTCCTATTAGCAAAAGACCATATAAGAGACCTTCTAACAAACTACTTCTAATATATTCTGAGTTTTTGTCTAGCAATATGCTTTTACCGGTTACTTTAACCGTTACGAGCGTAGTATCTAGTTTAGTTTTTGCAAATTGGTCAATACTGTTATAGACAATCTTTAAGCTATCAGTACCTACATCTTGTAATTTTCCATTGATTCGTGCAATAGTTTCGTCACCATTGATAAAACGATTCAATTGTTTTCGAGCTAGTTTACGTGTATCTTTTTGATATTTTATAAATGTTGCTTTATCATCTGGTAAAGTAAAAAAAGCAGCGCTATTTAAATTATTGGCTTTGTTGATTATTTTATAAGGCAAATTGGCTGATTGTATATTTCCTATAATTTTAAATGTTTTTAAATAGGTAAGTAGTTTTTCAATTTCTTGGGCAATCTCAAAATCAGTAACCTTATGGCCATCGGTACTCATTACCGCTATTTCTAAAGGTCTGAAGCCGGCGTAGTTATTTTGAAAATAATCGAAATCAATAGCAATTTCACTCCTTGCTGGTAGTGTCTGTTTAAATTCGTGGTTGGTTTTTATAAGATAAATTCCAAGAAAACAGAAAAATGTAAAAACCACAGTACCCCAAATAATAGTATTAGGGTAGTTTTTTGTAAACGTATTTACTTTTAAAAGATAGTTGACCCAATTTTCAGAAATACTTTTACGTCCAATTAATTTTTTCTCTGGAAGACTTATTAAAAGAGAACTAGTCAGTAATATAACAGTAGTATACGCTACCAGAACCCCAATTGCAGCGTTTATTCCAAATTCTTGAATACTTACGAGTCTTGAAGATAGAAGAGTCACAAAACCAACGGCAGTAGTAATAGAAGTAAGTAGGGTAGTCATACCAACTTCTTTAAGTGAGGAAATAATTGAGGCATATCTAGAAATACCACTTTGCAATTTTCGAATATAACTATCGGTGAGATGAATAACATCTGAAGTTCCTACAATGAGCATTAACACTGGGTAAAATGCGGCCATGGCATTCAATTCTCTTCCTAAGGCAGCTAACAAGCCCATAAAAAGTAATAACGACATAGCTATTGAAAAAACTGAAATCAAAACTACAGGTAAACTCCTGTACACTAACAGAAGAATTATGAAAACTAATATTGAAGCAACTATAGTAGTAGTAAGTACTTCGCTTCTTTGCATTTCTACTATGGCTTCGTAAAAAAAGGCCCTTCCTAGGATGTGATAATTAGTTAAATCATGACTTTTTAAAGAAGTTCGAATCGTATTTAATAATACTTCAGACTGCTTATAATCTAAGTTATCTGTGGTCTGTAAGGCTAATACTAAAGATTCTTTCTTTTCGTCTATAAGTACATTGATAAATAGGGAATCTACTTGAATTTTATGCCAATCTTTCTGGTATTGAAGAGAATCATTTATATGAATAATTGGCAACGTAGTGTAGCCAAAAGAAGTTTTTAAAGGGTAGGAGAGTGTAGTTAAAGAATTACTTTCTATCACATGCTCAAAACCCTTGCTTTCCTGAGAAAATGCTTGAAATTTATTGAGAAAATCTTGCTGAAAAACATCTGGTTTATTTATTACTGCGATGAGTAAAAAATTATCATCGGTTCCAAACTCTTCAACAAACGAATCATAAAATGCTAAGTCTGGGTCTTCCTCTGGAAAAAATTGACTGAAATCAAATGAAAATTTCAATTCATCCAATTTAGTAGCTGAAAGCACACCTAAAAGAATGAAAACAACAATGCATATTTTTTTGAGGGAACCCAAGTTGGCCTTCATAAACCAGAGCGAAATCTATTTATTTATTTCAGATGCAAATTTACCACTCTTACGAGTATTTACAGTCAAAAGATTACAAATAGAAGACGCAAGTCCTGATTCTAATTACATCGAAGTAGATATGTGGTGAATTACACCTTAAGATTTTTTATAAATCAATGAAATTATCAAGGTCTAAAGTCCAATCATAATTTCCATAATTTATATCAATGTTTTTCGTAGAAGGTATAAGACCATTGTTTTTCAAAATTTTCTTGACTCCGATTTTTCCGCCAAAATCACCTTTAAACCAGCTAAACAAAGAAGTAACTGTGACTTCTTTTGTATCAGCTTTGTATGTTGTTGTGCGCTCAAGATAGGTTTTAGTGCCTTTGCTAAATTGTTCCTGTAAGCGTTCCCATTCATAAATAGCTACAGGTGGACAATCTTTTGCTCCGCAATTAAGGGCAAAATGTACATTGAAAACAGGTTTGTTTACACGCAATTTTCGCTCAAATTTATTTGGAAACCATTTTCTAATATAACCTAAGCCATATTCCCATTGCGATTTTCTAACGATACCATGCTCTATTTTTGCAAATGAAACGGTTTCGCCCGCAATGGTAATTTGCTCATTTTTAAAAAAGCTACCACGATCATCATATAATTCAGGATTCTTTTGAAGAATTACTTGTATGTATGCGTTGTAAATATTAATCCAAAAAGCTAATCGTTTGTCATTGGTATCAAGGGCGTTATCTAATTCTTCAATAGATATGTTTGCCAAAATATCTTGTATTTCTTGTGCGATAACACCGAGTTGCTTACCTTCTTTTTCAACTACAGCAGCCTTTGGGTTTTCAAAGTCTGTTATTTCATCTTCAGTTCTGTATTCAAAGTTTCTAACTCTAATTTGTTTAA
>CAXBIJ010000091.1:0-11672 GCA_963975675.1 uncultured Maribacter sp.
ATTGCAGATGGAAACTCCGTAGACTTGAGTGCATACGTTGATACAGATACTGATGACCAGAACTTAACAAGTGCTGTAGTTATTGCTAATGAGAGCGTTGAGATTCAGATTAACGATGGTACAAATACAACGATAGATATTAGAGATGCAGATTCAAATGCTTCAAATGAAATACAGACTATAACATCAACAGATGGTTCGGTAACGGTTACCCCTAGCGGTATCAATTATAATTTATCAGTTGCTTCTGCAGACCCAACTGTTGTAACAGCAGGTACCGATATAAGTGTAACTGGTGATGGTAGTGTTGCTACACCATATGTAATTGCGAATACAAGACCAGATATATTTTATCCACCTTCAATTGAAGTAAATGTTGCAACAACAGGTACAGGTAGAACAATAGATTTACATGCAGAGTATCTTGCTCAATATGGTACGCCGTCGGTAGTTAGTGCAGGTGCACCTGCAGCGATACCAACGTATGCAAATAACGAGTTATATTATTATGTTACTTATTTTGACCCTACCGTTTTTGCCAATGTAAGTGTAGATAACGTTGGTGTAATGACATATGATGTTATAGCAAGTCCAACAGACTATAACACATTGATTAATGTTGTGTTTGTAGCTCAATAAATAGCTAATTAAAGAATAGATCCCAAATCGATTTGAAAAAAATCAATTCACATAAAAGAATATTTCTCAGTATTGTATTTGCAATGCTGGGTATTTTAGTATCTAATGCCCAATTTTTGTTGCAGGCACCAACTGATAGCGATCAAAATAATTTTCGTTGGTATGAAGCTTCAGATACAACAACTGTGCTTGCTACTGATTCTTATTATGAGGTAACTCAACCAGGTATTTATTTTGCTACCTACGATGGTACTTTATGTGGGTCTAATGCAACTGGCTATTTTATAGTAACCGATTGTAATAATCCAAATAATGAAGTGACATTGGATGTTACTTCTAATGTACCGAGTAATGCGGCCGTTAGCTGGAATCCTCCGGTAAGTGGTAATCAATTAAGACCTATGGTTATTGCAACAGATGCCGTTGTAAAATATACTGCATTGGTTACAAAAGCGGGTAATACTTTTAGTCTGCCAAATTTTACAGTGGTGTGTTTACCTGAAGCTGCTGATTTAGAAGATGATGTAGTTACTACGGATGAAGAAGTTTCTGTTATTATTGATATTTATGCTAATGATGCAGATTTACCAAATATAGGAGCATTAACAACTACTAATCCGTTAAATGGAACGGTTACCATAGATGATGGTGGTACACCAAATAATCCATTAGATGATATAGTTACCTATACGCCAGATTTAGATTTTAACGGTACAGATAGTTTTGAATATACAGTGTGCAATAGTTATGGAGATTGTAGCACGGCAACGGTTACTATTACGGTTTTACCTATAGTAGATACCAATGATGACTCTATAGCAATAGATGTTAATGAGATTAGAGCTATTGATACTTGGCAAATAAATGATAATGATTTACCAGTTATCGGGACATTTAGTGTAACCCAACCTACTAATGGTTCGGTAACGGTTGATGACAATGGTACGCCGAATAATCCATCTGATGATATACCAACTTATTTTCCTAACAATAACTATATAGGTACAGATTCTTTTGAATATACAGTTTGTGATGCAATAGGTAATTGTAGCACATCAACAATTACTATTTTGATTAATCCGTTAGGTGTTGATATAGATAGCGATGATGATGGTATTGTTGACAGTTTTGAAGATTTAAATTTAGATGGCGATAATGATCCGTCAACAGATCCAACAGATTCTGATGGTGACGGTTTCCCTGACTACCTAGATATTGATAGTGATGGTGACGGTATACCAGACAATGTTGAAGCTCAAGCTACAGCAGAATATATAGCTCCTTCAGGCACTGATTCAAATAACAATGGTTTGGATGATGCTTATGAAACAAATGGTTTAATGGGAATATTCCCAGTAGATACTGATGGCGACAATCTTCCTGATTATTTAGATGAAGATAGTGATAATGATAATATTCTTGACGAAATAGAAGGTCACGATTATAACCAAGATGGTATTGCAGACGTGGTAAGAATTGGATCTGATAAAGATAATGACGGCCTAGATGACGGATTTGAAGGTTCTATTTCTGTAGACATAGACGTGAACGACGAAATTGATGATCCTTATGCACAACTTCCAAATACAGATAGCGATGAGGAATCTGATTACAGAGATACTGATGATGATGATGACGGTATAGAAACTATTGATGAAGATGTGAATCTTAATGGTAATTATATTGATGATGACTCAGATGATGATGGTATTCCAAACTACTTAGATTCAGATTTAGGTCAGTTAGAAGAAGAAATTGAAGTTTTCAACGTTATTACACCTAACGGTGATGGTATTCATGATGAATTATTAATATCTGGCTTAGAAAACTATCCTAATAATACATTAAAAATCTATAACAGATGGGGTGTATCGGTTTATATGACTAGAGCGTATAATACAGAAGGGAATGTTTTTAATGGCACATCTGAAGGTAGAGTAACAGTAGATGTTGATAGTAAACTACCAGTAGGTACATATTTCTATATTCTAGATTATGAATTACCGAACGGGGAAACAAAATCACTTTCTGGTTACATATATATTAATAGATAAGAAGAATGTTGAAATCATATATAACCATAAATAAAATAAGCATTTTAAAACAGGTTTTCACTATCGTGACATTCTGTTATGGTGTATTTTCTTATGGCCAACAAGATGCACAATATACCCAGTATATGTATAATACGGTAAGTGTAAATCCTGGTTATGCTGGTTCAAGAGGGCATATTAGTATTGCCGCACTACACCGGTCGCAATGGGTAGGTTTAGACGGTGCGCCAAAAACGCAAACTTTTAATGTTCATTCACCTATAGGATATAGAGGCGTAGGTTTAGGCTTTTCGATTGTAAATGATGAAATAGGACCGACCTCAGAAACTAATTTTGACATAGATTTTTCATATACAATTTATACATCGAAAGAAGGTAGGATAAGTTTTGGTCTTAAGGCCAGTGCTAATTTGTTAGATATAAGATTTTCAGAATTAAATCAATATTCTACAGACCCAACCTTACAACAAGATATTGATAATAGGCTTACACCTAATATTGGTGCTGGAGTGTATTATCATACGAATAAATTTTATTTAGGATTATCAGTACCCCGTTTCTTGGAGACATCACATTTTCAAGAGACTAATTTGTCAACTGCAAAAGAACAAATGAATTTATATCTAATATCTGGGTACGTTTGGGATTTGAATGAATTTGTAAAATTTAAGCCAACAATTCTAACTAAGGTGGTCATAGGAGCACCTTTGCAGTTAGATTTATCAGCAAATTTTATGTTAAATGATAAATTTATTATTGGAGCAGGGTATAGATGGGATGCTGCGATTAGTGCTATGGCGGGGTTTAATATTTCAAATAAATTTTTAATAGGTATTGCCTACGATAAAGAAACTACAGAATTAGGTAATGCTGCCTTTAACGACGGTTCTTTTGAAGTAATTTTTAGATATGACTTTATATCCACTAAAAACAATTTGAAATCTCCACGATTCTTCTAGATTAGTCTATTAACGTATTATTATATGTTCTACTTTTCGTAGAATAAGTTAAACGCCTTATTTTTACCTCATGAAGGAAGAAGAGGTAATTCTTGTAAATAAAGAAAACGAACAGATTGGTACCATGCCTAAAATGGAAGCTCATGAAAAAGCTTTGCTTCACAGGGCATTTTCAGTTTTTATTTTAAATGACAACGGTGAAATAATGTTGCAGCAACGTGCCGCATCAAAATATCATTCACCTTTATTATGGACTAATACCTGTTGTAGTCACCAAAGGGTAGGTGAATCGAATTTAGATGCCGGTAAGCGAAGACTTCAAGAAGAAATGGGCTTTGTCGCAGAATTAAAAGAGCTTTTCTCCTTTATATATAAAGCTCCTTTCGATAATGGCTTAACCGAGCATGAATATGATCATGTAATGATAGGGAATTTTAATACCGAACCAAAGATTAACCTCGAAGAGGTAGAGGCTTGGAAATGGATGTCACCAGAATTGGTTAAGAAAGACATTCATGATAACCCTACGGAGTATACGGTCTGGTTCAAAATTATTTTTGAAAAATTCTACCAACATTTATTTAATACCACAGAGAACTATGAAAGTTAAGGTTAGTAGAAAAGCACATTTTAATGCGGCTCATCGGTTGTATAAAAAAGAATGGGATGATGCAAAAAACACCGATGTTTTTGGTAAATGTAACAATCCAAATTTTCATGGGCACAACTATGAATTAATTGTTAGTGTTACAGGGGAAATTAATTCAGAAACAGGTTTTGTTATGGATATGAAGGTATTAAAAGATTTAATCAAACAAGAGATTGAAGATTACCTTGACCATAAAAACCTTAATATAGAAGTAAATGAGTTTAAAAATTTAAACCCAACTGCAGAAAATATAGCTGTAATTATTTGGAAAAGGTTGAGACCACATATTTCTACTTCAAATGATTTGGAAATAGTTCTTTATGAAACACCAAGAAATTTTGTAACATTTTCCGGATAATTTTTTTACTACATATCGTAAGAAAATTCTTTATTTAACGTTATTGTTATAAGATTTTTAAAATTTAAATTATGACCCTATATCCACTAAAATTCAGACCAATTCTTAAAGAAAGACTCTGGGGTGGTACAAAGCTTAAAGATGTATTAGGTAAACCAATTGTGAGTGATATTACTGGCGAGAGCTGGGAGTTGTCTACAGTTAAAGGAGATATTTCCATAATAGCAAATGGCATTTTAGAAAGTAAATCGCTACAAGACTTAATAGAATCTTATGGTGTAGAGCTATTAGGCAAAAGTGTCGTGGAAAGGTTTGGAAAAGAATTTCCAATTTTAATTAAGTTCATTGACGCCAAGCAAGATTTGTCGATACAATTACATCCTAATGATGAATTGGCGAAGAATCGTCACGATTCTTTCGGTAAAACAGAAATGTGGTATATAATGGATGCTGATCCAAAAGCTGAATTGATTGTAGGGTTCAACAAAGATGTAACTAAAGAAGAATATGCTGAAAGTATTGATAATGATACGCTATTGGATCTTCTAAATTATGAACAGGTTAAAGAGGGAGATACTTTTTTTATAAATACTGGCAAAATTCACGCAATTGGCGCAGGAGTAATGCTGGCAGAGATTCAACAGACTTCAGATGTAACCTACCGTGTGTTTGATTTTAATCGTAAAGATAAAGAAGGTAATTTACGTGAATTGCATACAGAGCTAGCACTTGATGCGGTAGATTATGAAAAGAAAGATGATTTTAAGGTTTCTTACAACCAAGACTTAAATAAAGTCAGCGAAATGGTTGACTGTCCTTATTTTAAAACAAATTTTATTCAACTTACAGAAAACTTTGAGATAGATACCGAAAATCGTGATTCTTTTACCATATTTATGTGTGTTGGTGGCGAAGCGGTAATAAAAACATCGGAAGGTGAAGTATCGATAAAAAAGGGAGAAACAGCACTATTACCTGCTATCACCAAAAAGATTTCAATACAATCTAAAGGAGTTAAACTTCTAGAAGTTACTATTTAGAGCATAATTTACTCTTCAGCAACTCAAATATTGTATTTTTGCAAAAAAATATTTAGTAATGGCAAGTATAAAAAATTTAAAGAAAGATATTAATAATGTTCTTGGTGACATTATCGAAGGTGTTTATATAGTAGATGCTGCTAACGGAAAGAACAATTCTAAGGAAGGTTCCGCTATTATAGATGAGGCTATTTCGAATTTTGATGAACTTATCGTTAAGGTTAACGAAAGTAAAGTTGAAAATAAGAAGGCTCATTTCAATGAAGTAAGAAATGATTTGGAAACTAAAGCTAATAAATTAGTTGAAAAACTAAACAAGTTAGCATAAGTTATAGTTTCTATATTAAATCAATAACAAAAAGCATCCTATAAAAGGATGCTTTTTTGGTTCAAACTGTTTTGTAAATAGTTTTATTTCTTTTTCAAGAGTACAGCCAGCTCCTTACCATATTTGGAGTTAGCTACTTCGGGTGAAAGAACACTATAAATTGAATCTAAATACTTGACATTGGCATCTGGTATTTCTTTTAAAGCAATAAAAGGTGCTACGAATGAATTTTTATTGTTGAGTGCAAAGTTGATAGCAAATGCATAACCTCTTTGTAAATTTCTATTACTAATATTTTCTAAAGAATCGATGCTTACTTGAGATAATTGATTTATAGGTTGTGCCGCTTTCATCATGATTTCAATATTTCTCTTATTGATACCAGACATTGTCATTCTATACTCCTCTAATTTTTCATGACTTTTTGAACCTGATATTTTTGCGGTTGTATCAAAAGTGTTCCAATCTGTATTTATGGTTATTGTACCGGGTTCAGCAAAAAAAGTGATTCGGTCATTTATGTCATTGTTATCTTTCTTTTTTAAGTATAGATAATACACTTCGGGACTTTCTAATGTACTCTTAAAAGTAAAATTACCATCCCCATTTATAGCTAAAGAGTCAACAGAAACCAAAACAGAATCAGGCACATGTTGTAAATAAAGCATACCTTTTTTTAGCCCTTTAATTTTACCAGTTACAATTAATGTTTCTTCAGCGTTATCGCCACAAGAACTTAAAACCAGTACAGAAACTAAAACAATTATTAATCTTTTCATTCGTATAATTTAGGCCGCAAATATCTATAAATTTTAATAGAAATGAATGGCTACTAGTAATTTGTTATTAAAAAAGTGGTTATTATAATTTTGAAGCAACCTCCATTAAATAGGCGCAAAGTAATGCTCCACCAGTACCGACAACATAACCTAAAACGGCTAATAGCACACCAACAGAAGTTAATGAAGGATGAAATTCAGCAGCCACTACAGGAGCTGAAGCGGCACCGCCAACATTAGCTTGGCTTCCTACTGCAAGAAAGAAATAAGGTGCTTTTATCAATTTCGCCACTAAAATCATGAGTATGGCATGAATGGTAATCCAAATGAAACCAACGGCAATGAGGCCAGGATTTTCAAGAACCTTTCCTAAATCCATTTTCATGCCTATGGTAGCTACCAATATATAAATGAACATTCCGCCAATTTTACTTGCGCCTGCACCTTCATAATTTTTGGCTTTGGTAAAAGAGAGAGCAATACCTAAACCAGTAGCGATAACTACCATCCAAAAGAAGCTAGAGCCTAAGAAAGAAAGAAAGCTTTTTTGGTTGCTAACAGCGTCAAAATTACTAGTTAAAAATGCACTTATTTCATCTCCAAAGAAATGGGAAATACCCACGGCAGTAAATGCTAAAGAAAGCATAATCATATAATCGCTTAAGGTAGGTACTCGTGTAATTTTTTCAGTAAACTCGGTTACTCTTATTCTTAAGGTTTCAATAGCTGAAGTATCAGCTTTTAACCATTTGTCAATTTGTTTTGTTTTACCAACGCCTAATAAAACTATAGCCATCCAAACATTTGCGACTACGATATCTATCAATACCATGCCACCATATTTTTCAGGATTGTATTGAAATATTTCGAGCATTGCAGCTTGGTTAGCCCCGCCACCTATCCAACTACCGGCAATGGTGGAAAGACCTCTCCAAATAGCGTCAAAATCATTTCCACCGACGGTATCAGGTGAAAATATAGAAACAATAAGTATAGCAATTGGACCGCCAATAATAATACCGGCACTACCTGTTAAGAACATTATAATTGCTTTAGAGCCTAAATTGGATATCGCTTTTATATCGATGCTCAATGTCATTAAAACCAAAGCAGCTGGCAGTAAATATCTACTTGCCATAAAATATAAGTTTGAAATTTCATCTGATATTATACCGGTACTGGTAAGAATAGCAGGTAACAAGTAGCACATAAGCACTGCAGGTACTATAGAATAGAACTTGCTCCAAAAACCAGTTTTTAAGCTAGAAGTATAAAAAATAAAACCTAAACAAAGTGCAAGCAAACCAAAGACTACGGTATCATTGCTAATTAAGGGTTGAGCTATTAGGTAGTGCATAAATATTTTAGTGGGTTGCTAATTTCAAATATAGTTAATTAACCAGGTGTTCTTCAATAAAATGAGCCACGCCGTCTTCGGTGTTTTTTAAAGTAATGTAATTAGATATAGCTTTAACTTCTTCTCGAGCATTTGCTACGGCAACACCACAGCCAACATTTTCAAGCATTTCTATATCATTATAGTTGTCACCAAAAGCAATAATGTCTTCTAATGAATCACTACTATTCATTAATAATTTTATGGCCGAGAGTTTTGAAACAGATTTTGGTGCAATCTCAATTAAAGTGTCGTTAGAGCGATAAATATTTAGCTGATCACTAAATTTTTCTTTAAGCAGTGGCTGTACTATATCTGCACTTTCTTTAGTACACATCAACATGATTTTATGCGCACCAACTTTTCTTTGTTCCCAATTTAATAAAGTAGTAGAGGTTGATTGAAATGTTGGTGTCGATTTTGTGTATTTAATTTCTTTTTCAACCCTAATAGAAGTTTGGGGAACATACCATTCATTAAAGTAATACAGTCCTAAATCTGCTTCTAAATCACTACATAGATTATGGATTTCATTTAGTAAATTAACAGGAATAATTACAGATGATAATTCTTGTTGTTTAGATAAGACAAGTGCGCCATTATAGCATATAATAGTTTGGTTGGTAATACCTAAACTTTCTTGAATATACCTCATTCCACTTGGCATTCTGGCCGAAACTAAAATAATACGAGTATCATTTTTAATCTTGTTAATCTGTTCGATGGCGTATTTTGATATATCGCTTTTAGTAGATAGTAATGTTCCATCTAAATCAGAACATAATATTTTATATTTCATTTTAAATATTTAACCAATAAGTAAACTTGAGATTTATCGACCTATATTTTGGTTCAAATGAATTCACGAAATAGTTGTCATTATATACAATAAACAAATCAGATAAAGGTGCAAAACGCCATTGTAATCTAGAATTGAAACCAAGGTTATCACGTTGGTTGCTATATTGAATTAAAGTGGACCAAAATATAGATTTGCTAAAAGTAAGGTCTATTTTAGGGCTTATAAGCCATATATCTGCGCTAGGATATGGGTCTGGTAAAGTTATTTGGTCATAATTCAGTAATATAGATATGAAAGCCTTGGGTTGAATTCGTAAGGTCATTTTAGTTTCTAATGAAACTCTATCTCCATTAAAAAAACGACCTAAGGTTGTTTCTGCGCTGTAGGAGAAAATTTTACGCATATCAGATTGATAATTTGCTCTAACATTATTGTAGTGGTAACCTTTGTCTCCTGGTATTGGAATGGCTCCATCAGTATTCGTGGGGTCAAAGGAATCGAATAAGAAGGTATAGTTATTTGACATTCCTATTTCAGCCTGAGATTGGTTATTAAAATTAAAGGACCAGGCACTTCTAAATTCATAATCTGTATTCTGGAAATTATTTTTTGGGCTCCAGATAAATATGGGGAATATTTCAAAAGCATGATTTTGAATAGGACCATTTTTAGGCCAAAAGACGCGTTGTGCACTAAATATCCCCTTAAGAATATCGGTTCTACGCACAAATCCTAAATCAGATGAAAAATCCTCATTCACATAGACGGCTTTACTATAAAAGTTATAGTTTCTGGCATTATAGCGCATATTCATTCCACTTGCTATGTTGCCCTCACTATCATCTGGGCTAAAGGATTTATGGGCAAAGAACTTTCCATTCCATCGGTTTTGTTTTGAGGCTAAATTATAGTCAAGACCTAAAACTCTATTATATTCATCTTCTCGATTAACAAAGTCATATTCCTTAAAAGATTGTTTGTTAATAAAAAACATACCAATATTGGATCTAGAAAAAACCCTTTGCTGTAATGCAATCATGGTATTATTGTTTGACGCAATTTCATTTATGCGGTCTTCAGCAGTTTGAATATTCAATAGACCTACACGTAAATCTTTCGTGAGTTTACCACTCAGCCTTATACCGCCAATAATTTTATTTTCAATGGTGTTGCCTGCGGTGTCTTCGGCGATTCCAATACGCCTAGAGAAAAAGGGGTTAGCATCTCGTTGATCACCAAAGCCCGCAAAAAGGTCATTATTATCAATAAAAAATTGTCTTTTTTCAGGTAGGGAGACTTCAAACCGGGTTAGGTTCGTTACTTGATCGTCTACTTCTACTTGTGAAAAATCTGGATTTACCGTAATGTCTAGATTAAGACTATTGCCTACAGATACCTTTACGTCTCCTCCAAAATTAAAATCGTTTAAACTTTCATTATTGGTAAAATCTTTTTGTGAAAGTGTATTGATATAGGGTATAATGGCTAAAGGAGTTCTTGATTTACCCAATGGCTTTTCAAAAATCATGTCTCCCATAAAAGCCAAATTATAAATCAATTGGTTTTGTGGAATCCGTGTCCAAGTACTACGTTCATTAGATTGGGTATCTACCCTGTAACTATTAAATCGCCATTTTGTGGATCCTTCTTCAAATTTCAGGGAAGTAAAAGGAATAATCATTTCTACAGTAAAATAACCATCATACATCTTGGCATCGCCTTTCCATTTTACATCCCAAGAAAGATTAAAATCGCGTCGATCTCCACCTCCGTTTGAAATTAGTGCTTCTCTACGAACTCCATAAGGATTAATGCCAAATAAAAATGCATTTGTACCATCATTGAAAGTGTCAAATACTAATGAAAAACTGTCGCTACCACTTCCTCTAAAATCTCGTTTTAAAGATTGTAGTGAGTAGTTCTTGCCCACAGAACTTGCTTTTATAGCGATGTAAAGGTTCTTGTCGTCATAAAGCATCTTAATTTCTGATTGCTCTCTTGCTTGAATAGAATCTAAAGGGAAATATTCCCACATTTCATTTGCACTTTCTGCAAATTCCCAAATAGGCTCGTCTAACGCACCATCTGCAATAATACTCTCCTCAATATATTTTACGGTAAAGGATTTAACTTCTTCTTGACAAAAAATAGTTAATGAGAAAAATGAGCAAATAAAACCAAGGGTTACTTTTTTCATAATGTAGTTCTCTTTAGTTTTAAAATAATCATAACTTCTTGGCTAGTTCTAATTATTAAATATTTAACCAATATGTGAATTTTAGATTTATCGATCTATACTTTGGTTCAAAAGAATTCACAAAATAGTTATCATTATACACAATGAACAAATCAGATAAAGGTGCAAAACGCCATTGTAGTCTAGAATTGACGCCAAGATTATCGCGTTGGTTGCTGTATTGAACCAATGTTGACCAAAACACCGCTTTACTAAATGTAACATCTATTTTAGGGCTAATTAGCCAAATGTCGGCGCTAGCGTAGGGTGCAGGTAAGGTGATTTTATCGTAGTTCATAGCCAAAGATAAAAACACCTTGGGTTGGAACCTTAGAAACATTTGACCTTCAATAGAAAAGCGGTCACCATTAAAGAAACTACCCATTTCTGGTTGAATAGCATATGCAAACCTTTTTCTACTATCAGATTTAT